>CAZZVF010000033.1:0-15052 GCA_964657355.1 uncultured Buchnera sp. | reverse complement strand
GGACAACTCGCTTTGACCGCTACGGCCAAACGAAAGCCCCGCCGGATCGCGCCGGCGGGGCATCATTTCAAGCCAGACGGCTACTTCTCGAGCGCATCGCGCGCTGTGTCCTTGGCGCCGCCGACCGCGTTCTGCACCTTGCCTGCGGTCTTCTCCGCAGCACCCTCAGCCTCGGTCCGCGTGTCGCCGGTGACCTTGCCGACGCCTTCCTTGATGGCGCCCTTGACCTGGTGGCCGATACCCTCAACCCGATCCTTGTCCATGCTGATCTCCTCTGCTGGAACCACGATAAACGGAGTTTTTGAGCGGCGGTTGCGAGACAAACCCTAAAATGTTTTGAGCTCTTACATCCATGGGCACGAAGCAGGTGTCACTTCAGGATGGTGCGGCCGGCATAGAGCGCCGATGGGCCGAGTTCGGCCTCAATGCGGATCAGCTGGTTGTATTTGGCCGTGCGATCGCTGCGCGACAGCGAGCCGGTCTTGATCTGGCCGCAGTTGGTCGCCACCGCGAGATCGGCTATCGTCGAGTCTTCCGTCTCGCCCGAGCGGTGGCTCATCACGGCGCGATAGCCTGCCCGATGCGCCAGTTCGACCGCCTCCAGCGTCTCGGACAGCGTGCCGATCTGGTTGACCTTCACCAGGATGGCGTTGGCAATCTTTTCCTCGATGCCGCGGCGCAGGCGCTCGGGGTTGGTCACGAACAGATCGTCGCCGACCAGTTGGACGCGGCTGCCCATGACCTCCGTGAGGTGCTTCCAGCCGGCCCAGTCGTCCTCCGCCAGCCCGTCCTCGATTGACGAGATCGGATAGCGGCGGGCCAGATCGTCGAGGTAGGCGACCATGCCGGCCGCATCGAACTTCTTGCCCTCGCCCGCCATGTCGTAGACGCCGTCGCGGTAGAATTCGGTCGACGCGCAGTCGAGCGCGAACATCACGTCCTCGCCGGGGCGGTAGCCGGCCTTTTCGCAGGCCTTGGCGACGAAGCCCAACGCCTCGTCGGCCGATTTCAGGTTCGGCGCGAAACCGCCCTCGTCGCCGACATTGGTGTTGTGGCCTGCATCCTTCAGGCCCTTCTTCAGCGCAGAGAAGATTTCGGAGCCGATGCGCACGGCATCGGCCACGGTGCCGGCGGCGACCGGCTGGATCATGAATTCCTGGATGTCGATCGGATTGTGGGCATGCTGGCCGCCATTCACGATGTTCATCATCGGCACCGGCAGCACGCGCGCATAGGCGCCGCCGACATAGCGGTAGAGCGGCTGGCCCAGATCGGTCGCGGCCGCCTTGGCGATGCCGAGGGACACGGCGAGGATGGCGTTGGCGCCGAGCCTGCTCTTGTTCGGCGTGCCGTCGAGATCGATCATCAGATTGTCGAGGCGGATCTGCTCGGTCGGATCCATGCCGCCGATGGCGTCGAAGATCTCGCCTTCGACGTTCTCCACAGCCTGGCGCACGCCTTTGCCGCCATAGCGCTCCTTCTCGTTGTCGCGCAGTTCGGCCGCCTCGTGCGCGCCGGTCGAAGCCCCTGACGGCACGGCCGCGCGGCCGACGGCGCCGCTATCGAGGATCACGTCCACTTCGACCGTCGGGTTGCCGCGGCTGTCCAGGATCTCGCGGGCGATGATGTCGGCAATGGCGCTCATCTGGTTGTCTGCCTGTTCAGAGAGGAGAGGTCGTTGCCGGGCTACCTATCACCCGTCAGCAGGCCCTTCCAGGTGTCCGAACGGCCTTGGCGCCAGGCAAACGGGCGCCGTCACTAGTAAGCCGGCGCGGCCTCTCTCCTTGCGGCGCAGGAGCGTGCATCCTACTGCGGGGCGCGACCTCCCGGGTCGCAAGCCGATGGAGCGTGGTTCGATGGCTGCTTTCATACCATGGCGCAGGGGAAAGCGCCCGGCCGACGTGGCGCCGGAAACCGCTGCCGGAGCGGCTCCCGTCGGATTTACCGATCTGTTCCCGCCGTCGGAGCAGCTGCCGCCCGAATCGCCGGCCTACCCGCCGCCCTCGCTTGACGAAGTACCCTCCAGCGCCCGCGCGCCCGCGCCCCTGCCACCCGACACCACCGTGCGCGTCCAGAGCGCAACACCCGCAGCTCAGCCGTCCGCACACGCAGCCCCGGTCAGCGAGGTCCTGGCCGGCTGGGCGATGGACGAGACGGCGTATTGGCGCCTCAACCCGGTGCATCCGCAGGCGGCCGAGACCATCTGGCGGCAGCTGAACGACACCACGCGTTCGATCTTCATCTACCGCATCGGCAACGGCGCCGCGGAGCTGATGCAGAAGGATCCGGCACTCGTTGCCGGCGAAGGCGGCATGACCCGCGCCCTCGCCTATTTGAAGTTCTTCCAGACCGTGGCCCCCCTGCTGCCAGCGGAGTATGTGACGACCTTCGCCGTGGAGACCGAGGACAGGTTCCTCCGCCGCGTCGACTGCCCGGTGTTCTGCTTCCAGAAGGCGGTCGGCGCGAACGCCATGCTGCTGCCCGACATCGACATGCTGCTAAGCGACTTTTACCAGGATCCCGGGGTGCAGGACCGGATCGCCTATCGCGACAAGATGCAGGCGGCGGTATTCGTCGGCTCCACCACCGGCGGCACGATTTCGCCCGAGCTCGCGCGCAACAACGGGACGCCGAGGCTGCGGGCGGCCAATTTTTTCACCGGCAACGACCGCGTGGTGTTCTCGCTGCCGAACATCGTGCAGTTCAGCAACGAGGAAGCGCGCATCCTGCTCGAGCAGAAGCCGTATTGCCGCAAGGAGTTCATGTCCTGGCAGGAGCAGCTGCAACGCCGGTTCATTCTGTCCATGGACGGCAACGGCGCCACCTGCTCGCGCGTGGCCATCGCACTCGCCAGCAATAGCGTGCTGCTGAAATACAATTCGCTGGAAAAGTTATACTACTTCCGCGGGCTGCAGCCCTGGCTGCATTACGTGCCGGTGCCGGACGATGCGGCGGTCGACAAGCTGCTCGACATGGAGGCGCTGACGCCGGCGATCTTCGAGGCGATCGCCCGCAACGGCCGCCGCTTCGCCACCGAATATCTGAGCCGCGAGCGCGTGACAGACTACGTCGTCAAGTTGCTCATCGCGTACGGCGCCTGCTTCTCCGACCAGGCCCCCCTGGAAGCGCGCGCCGCGCAGGCTTCACCGCCGACAGCTCCGCCCACGTCACAGCTTCCACCGATGAAGGCCGCTCCGCGTACCGGCCTGTTCCTGCTGGCGCACGTGGAGAACCATGGCGACGTGCTGGCCGAGGCAAATGGGTGGGTCGGCCGCCAGGGCAGCGGCCTCAGGATCGAAGGTTTCTCGTTCTCGCTCGCAAGCGTCGGCAGCAACCGCGCCATCCGGTGCCGCGCGGTGCAGGCCGACGGGTCGCTCGGCGAGGCCATGCAAGGCGGGTCGTTCTGCGGCACGCGCAGCCAGAACACGCCCCTCTTCGGCTTCGTCATCGAAGTGCCGGCGGACGCCGGCCTCGCGGTGAGCTACGAAGCCACCTTCATCGACGGCACCGCCCTTGGACCCATGGCCGCCAACACGGTCTGCAAAGCCGATTCCGGAGCGGCCCTGGAAGCGCTGCGGTTCCATGTAGAGGGTGGGGCAAGTGAGGCGCAGGGCTGAAGGCAGGAGTAACCTTAGGCAAGCCGCCAGTTGCCGTCCCGCGTCTCCTTGTAGGCGAGGTCCATGGTGCGTCCGAAGGCGCGGTATTCCTGATCGGTCAGGAGCATGGCGCGACCTCTGAAGCCGGGATCGGCGAGGCAGTGGCCGACGGCGCGGGTCATCAGGCCCGGCCCCGTGAGTTGCCAGATATCGGGCCGTTTCGGTTGCTCCAAGGCAGCCGCGACATTGCGGACCGCCTGTTCGAGCGCCCACGTAATGACCGGGCACCCGGCACGAGCCGCCAGAAAGCCGTTGAACACGTAAGGCGGCGTTTCCGGCGCCAACCATGCGACGAATTCCACAAGGTGCATCACAGCCTGGATATCGTCGAGCGAACGGCAGCATGCCTCGTCCGCGTCGACATAGATGCCGCCTTCGGAGGCGAGGAAGGCGAGCCGGAAGATATCCGACTGCATGGCGGGATGCGTCGCCCGATCGT
Source organism: uncultured Buchnera sp. (assembly GCA_964657355.1). Taxonomy (GTDB): domain Bacteria; phylum Pseudomonadota; class Alphaproteobacteria; order Acetobacterales; family Acetobacteraceae; genus BOG-908. Next base: position 10,957 of record CAZZVF010000033.1, on the reverse strand, counting down.
AGCAGGCGAGCACCGCCGGTGCCGAATGCCCGGCGATGAACGCGCGGGCCGAAGTCGAGTCGAAGACCAGATGCTGCGTGCGGGGATTGTGCTGCTGCCATGTAGCCATGGTCGCGGCCACGTCGTCGGGGGCCGCCATGCCGCCCCAGAACTGCACGATCGGCAGGAGCGACGCGCTCGACGAGGGTTCGGCCGTCGCAGCTTCCAGGGCAGCGGCGAGCCGCGATGTGGCGCCCGATCGCCGGGCAGCGGCGATGGAGAACCGGCTCGCCCATGGATCTCGTGCCTCGAACGCCAGCCAGCTCTCGACCGTAGCCGACAACCGTTCCTCGTCGTCCGCCGCTAGCGCCTGGTTGGCACAGGCGCGATAGCCGGAGCACCTGGGTGACGCTGCGTTGATGGCCGAAAGAAGCGGGAACGCGTCCGCAGGGTGGCCCGCCTCCTGTTCCATCGACGCGAGTAGAGAGAGGTATCCATCGCCCGACCTCGCGCGCTCCGACAGGTTTTGCACGTAGGCAAGCGCCTGCTCGGCGCCATGCTGCCGCAGGATCCACAGGGATTTCACCTCATGGATGCGCAAACCGTGTGGCCGCTCGCTGAGCAGCCTGCTCAACGCGTCGTCGCACTCGTCCATCCGGCCAAGGCTCAGCAGCACCCGCGCCCGCTCCAGCTGCCGCCCCACCCCCTGCGCCTGGCCGGATGCGATGATCCTGTCCGCCACCGCGAGCAGCCGTTCCTGCTCGGCGACCAGGCCGGCATTGTCCCGGCGCACCTGCGCCCACCAGCCGGCGATCTGCCCCGGCAGCTTCTCGAGCACCTGTACCGCAAGGTCGCTCCAATTCAGCGCCGCATAGACGGCGCTGAGCTGAATACGGGTTTCGCTGCGCTCCGGCGCATGCGGTAGCGCCCGCTCCATGCAGCGCGCGGCCTCCACCCGGCGGCCCAGGCTGGCGAGCGTCATGCCACGCCGAAGCAACGCCACCCAATGCGCCGGGTCGCGCGTCGAGGCCTGCTCCCACGCCTGCAACGCGCCCGGGACATCGCCTTCCTCCAGGCGCAGCACGCCAATCTGGAACCAGGCTTCGACGCAATACGGATCGCCCGCCAGGATGTGTTCGTACGCGACGAGCGCTTCCTGCACCCGCGCCCGTGCCACCAGCGCGGCCGCCTCCTGCAAAGGCGATGGCGCCGGGGGCTGTTCGGAAACCTCCTTCCGCTGCGGCTGCACGAGGGCCGGCGCGAACGGGTTGGCGAGCAGGCCGGTGAGCGCCAACCCCGCATCCCAGCGCTCTGGAGCGCCCAAGCGCTCGATATTTGCCAGCACATCCGCCGCAACAACGATACCCGCTGGAGACGCAACCGCAGGCTTCGACGCTGACCCCGGCCGCTTCCATGATCAGGAACGCGCCCAACAGCGGCGAGCGGAGGGATGTCTTGCCCGCTCCGCGAAGGGAGACGCTTATATTCTCCGGAACCGGCCCCCATCTAGCGGCGAAACCAGGAAACCTCGTTCCATGCAGCAAATCCGGCCGGAGCAGCAGACCCAGTTCGACATCCCTGCCGGCCGGCATACCGGGCTGTGCGGCGAGCGCGTCGAGACGAACGTCGCCCGCGAGGTCTGGCAGCAGGTGCGCGAGGAAGCGATCGCCGCCGTCGAGCACGACCGGGTGATGGGCGACAGCATCCGCGACACCGTGTTGCAGCACGACAATTTCGCCGATGCACTGGCGCACCGCATGGCGCGCAAGCTGTCCGACTACGCCATCGGCATCGAGACGCTGGAAGGCATCATCTGCGAGGCGCTGTCCAACGCACCCGAAATCGAGACCGGCGCGCTGGCCGACCTTACCGCCGTGCGCGACCGCGATCCCGCCTGCCCCGACCTGCTGACGCCGTTCCTGTTCTTTAAAGGCTACCACGCGCTGCAGGCCTACCGCTTCGGCAACTGGCTGTGGCGGCGCGGGCGCCTGCATCTGGCGCTTCATTTGCAGAGCCGCTCGGCCGAGACCTTCGCGGTCGACATCCATCCGGCAGCGCGGATCGGCCGCGGCATTCTGCTCGATCATGCGAGCGGGCTCGTGGTCGGCGAAACCTCTGTGATAGACGACGACGTGTCCATCCTACAGGGCGTGACACTCGGCGGCACCGGCAAGCAATGCGGCGACCGGCACCCCAAGATCCAGCGCGGCGTGCTGCTTGGCGCCGGCGCCAAGATACTCGGCAACATCACGGTCGGCGAAGGAGCGAAGGTCGGCGCCGGCAGCATCGTGCTCGAAGACGTGCCGCCCTACACCACCGTGGTCGGCAACCCGGCCCGCGTCGTTGGCGTCCGCCACACCACCATGCCGGCGTTTACGATGGACCAGAGCCTCCCCCCCCTCGACTACGTCATCTGACTTCTTGCCGACTGGCTAGGGTCAGTCCACCGCCGCGGTTAAGGGTCGTTGGGCCGGCTGGTCGAAACCATTTCGGGTGGCGCGTCGTTGGGCGGGGATGCCTGAGACACAGAATCCGCCTGACATGCCGAGTTCTGCCAGCCCGTCCGGGCAGGTGCAGCGGAAGCGGCGGCGGGTGTTTCCGATCGTGCTGGGCGTGCTGGCGGCGTGCATCGTGGTGCTGGTGCTGCTGTTCAACTGGGACTGGTTCATTCCGATCGTCGACCGCCAGGCGTCTGCGGCGCTTGGGCGCCGCGTCACCATCGCGCATCTGCACGTGCATCTCGGGCGCAACACGACAGTCGCGGCGGACGATGTCGTCGTTGCCAATCCCGATGGATTTCCCGCTGAAAAGCCGCTCGCGCAGATCGGCCGGCTGACCATCGTCGCAAGCGTCATGGACTACATCAATCACCGCACCATCGTGCTGCCGAGCATCGTCGTGGATCATCCCGACATCAATGCCGTCGGTCTGCCGAACGGCAGCAACAATTACGCGATCAAGCCGGCAAGCAGCAGCGATACGAGCAAAGCGTCGAGCCCGCCGCAGATCGGCGATCTCACGATCAACGAAGGCACCGCGCGCGTCGTCGATCCGAAGCTGAAGGCGAACTTCACCGCCGCGATCAACACGCGCGCGGCGGAAAGCGACCGGCCCGCCTCGATCGACGTCGATGCCAAAGGCACCTACGCGAACCAGCCGGTCAACGCGCGCTTCGTCGGCGGGGCATTGCTCAGCCTGCGTGACACGGCGCATCCCTATCCGATCGACCTGCACGTCGCGAATGGGCCGACCAAGGTGTCGCTCGTCGGCACGGTGCAAAATCCGCTTAATTTCGCCGGGGCTAGACTGAAGCTGCAGTTGTCCGGTCCTGACATGGCGCTGCTGTTCCCGTTGACCGGAATCCCTATTCCGCAGACGCCACCGTTCTCGATCGCCGGCAATGTCGATTATGCAAAACCAAAAATCCGCTTCTACGATTTCACCGGTCGCGTCGGGTCGACCGATCTGAACGGCGAAATCGACGAGGATCCCGGCATCGGCGGCAAGCCCGATGTCACGATGGATCTTTTTTCGCGGCGCGTCGACCTCACCGATCTCGGCGGCTTCATCGGCACGCCGGCGGGCAAGCAGAGCACGCCGGGCCAGACAACGGTCCAGAAGAAAGAGCTCGCGCAAGCCAGTGCGAAGAAGACGCTGTTCCCCGACACCAAGATCAACCTGCCGAAATTGCGGGCCGCAAACATTCACCTGAAATATCGCGGCGAGCACATCGAGAATAAATACACGCCGTTCGACAAGCTCGTCGTCGCACTGGATGTCGTGGACGGGCGCATCACGCTGCATCCGCTGAACTTCGTGATCGGCAAAGGCGAGATCGCGAGCAACATCGATCTCGATCCGGCTCAGTCCGACGTCATCAAGGCGAAGGCCGACTTCAAATTCCGCAATATCGATCTCACCCGCGCGCTGCAAGCGACGCACACCTTCCAGGGCAAAGGGATCATCGGCGGCGAGGCGGAGATCAACACCAACGGCAACTCTCTCGCCAGCATGATGGCGCAAGGCAACGGCGAGCTGAAACTGATCCTGCTCAGCGGCGGCAATCTGTCGGCCCTGCTGGTCGACATCGCCGGCCTCGAATTCGGCAACGCGCTGCTGTCGGCGCTCGGCGTGCCGGACCGTGCGCAGATCGAATGCTTCGTCGCCGACTTCCCGATGAAGAACGGCATCGTCGACACCAAGGCGATGCTGCTCGACACCAACGAGGCGCGCCTGCTCGGCCAGGGCACCATCGATCTGCGGAGCCAGACGCTGGATTACGCGCTCACCACGCGGTCGAAGCATTTCTCGATCGGATCGCTGCCCGGCCCGATCAACATCACCGGTCCGCTCGGCAGCCCGTCGATCCGCCCGGGCGCCGAGATCGCGGCCCGCGCGGGTGCGGCGGTCGGACTTGGCGTGCTGCTGACACCGATCGGCGCCCTGTTGCCGACCATCCAGTTCGGCGTCGGCAACGACAATGCGTGCACGCGGGCGACGGTCGACGAGAAGCAGCCGCTGAAGGCCGCCGTCCCGTCACGCCGGCGCGCGCATAAATAAGAACGCGCTTAGTCAAGAACTCCCCGGGGCGGATGGACGCGGCGCCGGTTTCTTGTGAGAAGCCGCCCATGCCGCAGCCCAGTCCCGCCACACAGATGCCGCCGAGCCAGGACGCTATCCTCCCCTTCGCCGTGGCGCTGGAGAACGCGTCCAACCTGCGCGACCTGGGCGGCTACCCTGCCGGCGGCAGGCGGGTGCGGCGCGGCCTGGTGTTCCGGGCACCGGCCCTGGTGGAGCTGTCGCCGGCCGACAAGACGACGATCGCGGAACTGGGCCTGCGTACCGTCTGCGACTTCCGTGGCACGCGCGAACGGGCGCGCAGTCCGGTCGAGATCCCGCATGCCGAGAGCCTGTCGCTGCCGATCGAGCCGTCCGTCGGCGGCAGCTTGGCCGAAATCCTGCGCACCGGGCAGGATACCGGCGACACCTCGGCCGACGAGATGATGGCCCTGCTGCGCCGCGCCTACCGGGCCTACGCGATCCAGAGCGCGCCGCAATACCGGGCGCTGTTCGGCGCCATCCTGCAGCGGGACCGGCTGCCGCTGTTGCTGCATTGTTCGGCCGGCAAGGACCGCACCGGGTTCGGCTCGGCCCTGCTCCTCAGCGCCCTGGGGGTCGCATGGGAGGATGTGATGGCGGATTATCTCGCCACCAATCGCCTGTGGAAGCGCGAGACGGCGCGCGGGTTCGACCTGCATCCGGTGGTCAAGGAAGCCCTGCTCGGCGCCCACGGCGAAATGCTGGAAGCCGCATTCGAGGCCATCGACGGCGCTTTCGGATCGCTCGACGCCTATCTAGAGGCGGAAATCGGCCTCGACCGGGCGGCGCGCGACCGGCTCGCCGCTCTCATGCTCGAACCGTAAAGCGCACCCGTTTGGATCTTTCCGCGACCCATCTGCTGGCCATCGCCGGCAGGTCGCCTGTCCTGCAGGGTGCTGCCATCATCGTCGGCACGTTCATCCTCGAGGATGCGGCGACGGCGGCGGCTGCGATGAGCGTGCAGGGCGGCAACGTGGCCATGCCGGTGGCGCTGGTGGCGCTCTATCTCGGCATCGTGCTGGGCGATATCGGGTTGTACGGACTGGGCCGGCTGGCCGCGAGCTTCAACTGGGCCCGGCGCCTCATTCCGACCCAGCGGCAGGACCAGAGCAGACGCTGGCTCGAGCGGCACGTCTTCAAGGTGGTGTTCATCAGCCGCTTCATCCCCGGCGCCCGCCTGCCCACCTACACGGCGTGCGGGTTCCTGGGCGCCAACTTCACCCGGTTCACGCTCGCGGCGGTCGGTGCAACCCTGATCTGGACTTCGGCTTTGTTCGCCGTGTCGCTCAAGGTCGGCAAGCTGCTGATCGACCATCTCGGCCAATGGCGCTGGGTCGGCATCGTGGTGTTCATCGTCGCCATCGTGCTGATCGGACGCATCGCAGCCAAGGTACAGGAAGCCAATGGGTCGGGGACTGGAAAGTAGCATGAACAACGCGATCACGCGGGTCTTCCGATGACCGACCTGGGCGCGGACGCGCCGGCGACACCCGCGTTGCTCGATCTGGCGCCGGGCAGTCACGCGCTCGCCCGGATACCCGCCCGGATGCCCGCAGCACGGCCGCACCGGATCGTGTCGCCCTTCGAGTTCCTGCCGGATTGGGTGGTCTATGGCCCGGTCGTGGTGCAGTGGATCGCACTCGGCCTGCGCTACGGCGATTTCAGCCTGCCGACCGCGGCCAATCCCGCGATCACCACCGGCGGCCTGTGCGGCGAGAGCAAGACCGCCATTCTCGATCTGGTGCAGGGCGCATCGCGCGACTGGATCGCCCGGTACACGACCATGGTAACCGGCACCGACGATGCCGGGCGCGCCCTCGCCGCCATGGCTGCGTCCGGGCTGTCGCTGCCGCTGGTGGCCAAGCCCGACATCGGCTGCAACGGCACCGGCGTCCGGCTGGTCGAGGACGCGGCGGCCTTGGCGGCGGCACTTGCGGCCTTCCCGCGTGGCGTGCGGCTGGTGCTGCAGGCGCTGGTGCCGCACGAGCGCGAGGCCGGAATCTTCTATGTGCGCCAGCCCGGCGAGGTGCATGGCCGGATCACGTCCCTCACCCTCAAGCATGCGCCGGCGGTGACGGGAGACGGCGCATCGACCCTGCGCCAGCTGATCCTGGCCGATCCGCGGCACGGCAAGCTGCAGGCGCTCTATCTGGACCGGCTGGCAGGGCGGCTGGACAGCGTTCCGGGCGACGGCGAGCGCGTGCGCCTGGTTTTCGCCGGCAACCACTGCAAAGGCTCCATTTTCCGCAACGGCGCCGCCGAGATCACCCCTGCGCTGTCGGCGCGGATCGAGGAAATCGCCCGCTCGATGCCGGATTTCCATTTCGGCCGCATCGACCTGCGCTTCGAGAGCCTCGACTCACTGCGCCGCGGCGAAGGGTTCGGCATCATCGAAATCAACGGCATCGGCTCGGAGGCGACCCATATTTGGGATCCCGACACGACCCTGCGCGAGGTCTGGTCGGCCCAGTTCCGGCATTACGGGGAAGCCTTCGCCATCGGCCGCGACATGCGCCGGCGTGGCGCCAGGACCAGCGGGATCCGCCGCATGGCGCGCGACTGGTTCGAGCAGCGTCGCCTCATGAAAAGCTACCCGCTGAACGATTGAGGCCGGCGGACTGCGCCATCCTTACCTCATCGCCCGATTAACAAGCGGCAACAAGGCGTCACAGCCTTTGCCCTTTGGCGGATTGCGCGCTAACCGCTGGTTCCGCCGCAGGAGATCACATCCCCGCGTGCTCATCGCGAGGGATTTTTGTTCGGCGAGTTTTTCCAGTGGTGGGGCCGGCAGTTGCTCGATCTGGTGCCCGCCCGGTTCAGGGGGAGGCCGGAAGGTACTGACGCCCTCATCGTGGACGCGGCGCAGCCCGCCATATTGACCCTGCTGGTGCGCCGGCGCGGCGCCGAGACGCGGCTCCGGCAGATCGCACTCGACGAGGCAGCTTCCGCCGCGTTGCAGGTCGCAGCCCGCGGCCGCCCGCGGGGCGAACAGGTGCAGCTCCGGCTGCCGGCATCCGCCGTGCTCGAACGCCACGTCACCATGCCGCTGGCCGCCGAACGCGACCTCGAGCGGGTGCTCGGCTACGAGATGGAGCGCCTGACGCCGTTCACCGCGGACGAAGTCTTCTGGGGCTACTCCCTCGAGGACCGCGACCGCTCACGCGCGCGCCTGGCGCTTCGGCTCACCATCGTGCCGCGGGCCGCCGTTGCCGGGCTGATGGACATGCTGGGAGCCGCAGGCCTGCGCCCGGCGCTGTTGCAGGCGCCCGGCCCGGGCGGTCTGCGCGCCATCAAGCCGAGCCATGACCAGGCGGCCGGCGGCATGCGCTACACCACGCGCGCCGCCATCGCCGTCGTTGCGATCCTCCTGGTGGCGGTCATCGCAACACCTTTCCTGCGCCAGTCGCTCGCCCTGTCGGCCGCCGGCGACAAGCTGGAGGCGCTGGCGCCCCGCATCGCCGTGGTCGAGGCTCTGCGCAAGAAGATCCGCGGGGCGGGCGCCGGCGGCGACGCGGTGGCCGCCGAAACGCGGCGCCTGGGCGACACGCTGGAGGCGCTGGCGGCGATCACCGACATCCTGCCGGACGACAGCTACCTCACCGAATTCACCATGCGGGAGCGCAAGATGACGCTCTCCGGCCTGGCTGCATCGGCGCCCAAGCTGATCAGCGGCCTGTCGGACGATTCGCGAATTCGCAATCCTGCCTTCACGGCACCCGTCACCAAGGCCGAGACCGGACATAACGACGTGTTCGCCATCCGCGCCGAGCTGGCACCCTGATGGCCGCAACCGCACTTCCCACCGGGCGACGCGGCCAGGCGATCGCGGTCGGCCTCGCCGTGCTGGCGGTCGCCGTCGTCTGGCTCGGGCTGTTCGCCCCGCTCGCCTCCTGGTACGCCGACCGTTCGCAGGCGCTCGACGCGTTGCGCAGCCGGGCGGCGCGCGAGGCGGCGTTGATCGCGACCCTGCCCTCGCTACGGGCCGAGGCGGACGCTGCCGCGAAGACACCGACGCGTGCCGTGCTGACCGGCGACAGCGACGCCATCGCCGGCGCCGGCCTGCAGGAGCAGGTGCAGACCATGGCGACAGGCAACGACGCGCAGCTCACCAGCATCGAGACCCTGCCGGCCGAACAATCCGGCCAATACCGGCGCATCGGCGTGCGCGTCGAGCTGTCGGCGCAGCTTCCCGTCGTCATCGCCCTGTTGAAGGCCGTGGAAGAGGCGGAGCCGAGCATGCTGGTGGATGACATCCGCCTGACCGCGACGCCCGTCGCCTCGCTGAACGCCCAGCTGCCGCTCGACGCGGCATTCACCGTCTATGCCTTCCGTGTCGGCACCGCGAAGGAAGATCAGCCGTGAGGAGCAGCGTCGCGCGCATCCTCGCCGGGCTGTCCGTCCTGCAGGTCGCAGTGCTGGTGCTGGAATGGTCGGGCGGCGGCGAGGAGCCGGTGGTGAAGCCGCCGGCGGCGCACAAGCTGACGCTCGCTTCGCCGGCGGACGGCGAGGCGCGCGATACCAGCGACTGGTCCGACACGATCCTGGCGCGGCCCCTGTTCAGTTCAAACCGCAGGCCGGCGAAGGTCGACAAGGGTGCGGGCAGTGCCGGGGCGCCGATGCCGCGGCTTGCCGGCATCATGATCACCCCGCAGGGGCGGCGCGCGATCTTCGCACCGGACGGCGGCGGCAAGCAGATGGTGCTGGCCGAGGGCGCCAGCGTGAACGAGGTCGCCATCCGCTCCATCCAGCCCGACCGGGTGATCCTCGCCAGCGGCGCCGTGCTGCGGCTCGCCTACGACAAGCAGCGCGGGTCCGGCAGCCCGGTGCAGCCGTTCGTGCCGATCCAGCCCAATCTGCCGCAGCCCGGATTCGCGCCGCCGGTGAACCCGATCGGGCTCAACCCGATGGGCCTCGGGCCGAACGGCGCGCCGTTTCCGAACCGCGGCTTCCCGAACCCACGCACGCCCGGGCAAATGCCGGTGCCCGTCCCGAACATGCCGTCGCCGGTCGATTCGGCGCCCAACCCGGCGCCCCCAGCCCAGGGCACGAGCACGCCCGATCCCGACGATAACGACGCTGCGGCTCCGGCCGCTCCCGCCGACCCACAAAACCAACCGACCCAGACAGAGACCCAGCCAGCGCCACGGCAGGGTCCGCAGCGGAGAGACTGATGCAGGCATCCTCCTTGGACCGTAGCAGCTTGGCCGCGCTTAGAACGGGGTCGCGCGGAACGAGCCGGCGCCGTTACGCCACGGTGCTGGCAGCCTGCACGGCGTTGGGCGGCGCGGGCTGCACGCATCATGTGGTGCAGCCCGCCCAGGTGCTGCCGCCTCTGGCCCCCATCACCGAAGCAGGCGGCGCCGCCAGCCCGCGCATCAACGGCGACGTCTCCGGGCGCGAGGCGGCCCCCAAGGTCGCGGTCAGCATCGGCCCCGGCATCAGCGTGACGCGGGGTACGGGCCTCGGCGGCGGGGGCGGCGGCAATGTGCAGCTCGATTTCGCCGATACGGACATCCGCGAGGTGGCCGCCCAGATCCTCGGCAACACGCTGCACGTGAACTACACGATCGATCCTGCGGTGCACGGCACGGCGACGCTGCGCACCGTGACGCCGCTGGCCAATTCCCAGCTGGTGCCCGTGTTGCAATCGCTGCTGGCGCAGAACGGCGCCACGCTGGTGAATTCGGGCGGCGTGTATCGCGTGTTACCGGTCGCCGCCGCCGTCGGCATCGCGGGCGGCGCGGGCACCGCCGGCGGCATGATGGTGCCGCTGCGCTATGCGGCCGCCGACGACCTGGCCAAGGTGCTCGCACCGTACGTGCAGGGCGGCGCCAAGCTGGTGGCCATACCGAGCAGCAACTCCCTGGTCATCTCGGGCGAGCCGGCGCAGCGCGACGCGCTCGAAAGCCTGGTGCGCTCATTCGACATCGATGTGCTGGCGGGCCAGTCCTACGCGCTGTTCCCGGCGACCAACGGCAACGCCGAGGATTTCGCGACCGCGCTGCAGCAATCGTTTCGTGCCGAGAAGGGCGGCCAGCTCGCCAACCAGATCAAGGTCGTGACGCTGGCACGGGTGAACGCCGTTCTGGTGGTGGCCAATTCGCCGCGCTACCTGGACGACGCGCGGCGCGCCTTCGCCGTGGTGGAACGCGGCATGCGCCAGACGATGCGGACCTGGCACGTCTATTATATCCAGAACAGCACGGCGAACGACACCGCCTACATCCTGCAGCAGGCCTTCACCCCGAACAACGTGACGGCGCAACCGACCGCGCGCGGCCAGGGCCAGCAGACCAGCGGCGCCGGCGGCGTGAACGGCATTGCGGGGCTCGGCGGCGGCGGCTCGTCCGGCAGCGGCACCGACAGCAGCAGCAGCTCA
>CAZZVF010000032.1:0-15517 GCA_964657355.1 uncultured Buchnera sp. | reverse complement strand
CATTGGTGGCTCCGCCCACGCGAGCGGCGCCACGATCATCGAGGAGGGCGCGTGACCGATGCCGCTCCACCGGCCGCCCAGATCGAGGCAAAGCTCGCCGCCCTCGGCGACTGCCGCGTATCCGTCCGGTGACGGCCCTCTGGTGGGAGGCTTTGCTCCCGAGTGACCTTAGCGACGCACGTACGAGCGTCGCTAAGGTCAGGGGCAGGTTTCTGTATGGAGATCATCACCGGGGTTGAGCGTCGGCGTCGGTGGCGGGTCGAGGACAAGCTTCGGATCGTGGCGGAGGCCGACACGCCCGGTGCGATCATCTCCCACGTTGCCCGGCGGTATCATGTCAGCCGCGGTCTGCTGTCGAGCTGGCGCCAGCAAGTCCAGCGCGGTGTGCTGGCGGCGGAGAACCACGCGCCGGTATTCATGCCAGTGCAGATGCTGTCCGAACCGATGTCGCGGTTGCCGAGCACGGTACCGTCACCGGGACAGAGTGCAGCGGCGGGAGCGGTGACGGGGGATCGCCGCATCGAGATCGCGTTGCCGGATGGCACCTGCATCCGGGTCGGCGCGGATGTGGGGCTGGCGACATTGCGCCGGGTCATCGCAGCCGTGCGGCGTTGATCCCGGTTCCCTCGGCGGTCCGGGTCTGGCTCGCAGTCGGCCACACCGACATGCGCCGCGGCATGAACGGCCTGGCACTCCAGGTGCAGCAGGCGTTGCAGCGCGATCCGCACGCGGGCGACCTCTACGTGTTCCCCGGCAAGCACGGCGACCTGGTGAAGATCCTCTGGCACGACGGGGTCGGCATGTCGCTCTATGCCAAGCGGCTGGAGCGCGGCCGGTTCATCTGGCCCACGCCGACGCAGGGTGTGGTGTCCATCTCGGCAGCCCAGCTCGGTTACATGCTCGACGGCATCGACTGGCGAAACCCGCAGCACACCTGGAGGCCCCAGGCGGCGGGGTAAGGCGGCGGGCTGACGCCAAAAACGATCGCCGGGACGCATTCCGCAGTACCCGACGCGGTGTCGGTTGTGCTTGAATCCAGGTGTGCCGACCGCCTCCACCCCTGCCGTCGACGACGTCGCCACACTCCGCGCGGCGCTGCTGGCCGAGCAGGCTGCCCGGCGGGTCGCCGAGCAACGGGCGTCCGGCGCCGAGGCCATCATCGCGCATCTCAAGCTCGTCATCGCCCAGATGCGGCACGACCGGTTCGGCGCCTCGTCCGAGCGCGGTCGCAAGCTGCTCGACCAACTCGAGCTGCAACTGGAGGAGGCCGAGGCCGCCGCCACCGAGGACGACAGCGCGGTCGGGGCGGCCCCCGATCCGGCCAGGCCCGCCAACACCCGCCGCAAGCCGGTCCGCGCACCGTTCCCCGCCCATCTGCCGCGTGAGCGAGTGGTGATCCCCGGCCCGGCATCCTGCCCCTGCTGCCAGGGCAAGCTGTCCAAGCTCGGCGAGGACGTGACCGAGACGCTCGAGATCATCCCGCGCCAGTTCAAGGTCATCCAGACCGTGCGCGAGCGCTTCGCCTGCCGGTCGTGCGAGGCCATCACGCAGGTGCCCCCCCCCGTTCCACGTCATCCCCCGCGGTCGCGCCGGGCCCGAGCTGCTGGCGAGCATCCTGGAAGCCAAGTTCGGCCAGCACCTGCCGCTGAACCGCCAGAGCGAGACATTCGCCCGCGAGGGCATCGAGCTGGATGTGTCCACGCTGGCCGACTGGGTCGGTGCCTGCACCGCCGCGCTGGCATCCCTGGTCGCGCTGATCCGCAGCCACGTGCTGGCGGCAGAGAGGATCCATGGCGACGACACCACCGTGCCGGTCTTGGCCAAGAACAAGACCAGCATCGGCAGGCTCTGGACCTACGTGCGCGACGACCGGCCCTTTGGCGGACCCGCGCCGCCTGCCGCCCTGTTCCACTACTCCGCCGACCGCGGCGGCGTGCATCCGGCCCGGCATTTCGCAGGCTATAGCGGCATCTTGCAGGCGGACGCCTATGCCGGGTTCAACGACCTTTACCATCCCGGCCGACAACCAGGCCCGATGACCGAGGCGGCGTGCTGGGCGCATGGACGGCGCAAGCTTTTTTCGCTCGCCGAAGTGGGCAGGGCGCCGATCGCAGCCGAGGCCGTGCGGCGGATCGACGCGATCTTCGATGCAGAGCGCGACCTCAACGGCCTGCCCACGCCCCAGCGTCTGGCTGGACGGCAGCGGAGCCTGGCGCCGCTGGTGGCCGGGCTTGAGGCCTGGATGCGGGCTGAGCGTGGCAAGCTGTCGCGGCACTCCGAGGTGGCTCGTGCCATGGATTACATGCTCAAGCGCTGGGCAGCGTTCTCGCGGTTCCTGGACGATGGCCGCATCTGCCTGACCAACAACGCGGCCGAGCGCGCGCTGCGCGGCATCGCGGTTGGCCGTAAGGCGTGGCTGTTCGCGGGCTCGGACCGGGGCGGCGAGCGTGCGGCTGCCATCTACACGCTGATCGTCACCGCCAAGCTCAACGGCCTCGACCCGCGCGCCTGGTTGGCCGACGTGCTGCGCCGCATCGCCGACCACCCGGCCTCGCGGCTCGATGAACTGCTGCCCTGGAACTGTACGGGACGCGCTGCCAAGCTGGCCGCATGAGCCCGGCCAGCAAGGCACCTGCCAGCGACGCGTCCACAGTCGAGAGCTTCAACCAGATCTGCACGGTCAGGATCGAGTTGATGGACACCGACCCGCTGATCTGGCGCGAGGTGGAGGTGCCGACATCGATCACGCTGAAGGTGCTGCACGACATCGTTCAGATCACCATGGGCTGGCTCGACTATCACCTTTGGGAGTTCACGATCGGCAAGCAGCGCTACGGGCTGCCGATGGACGAGGATCGGGGAACGGCGCCGCCCACCGAAGCAATAAAGGTCCGCCTGCGCGACGTATTGAAGCCCCGCAAGACAACGATCGAATACCTCTACGACTTCGGCGACTCCTGGGCGCACCGGCTGACGGTCACCGACATCAGGCAGGGCACGCCCGGCGTCTCCTATCCACATTATGTCGGCGGCGAGTGGGACTGCCCGCCCGAGGACTGTGGCGGCATCCCGGGATACTACAACATGCTCGGGGCGCTTGCCGACCCAGAGCACCAGGACCATGCCGAAGTCGCCGAATACCTGGACGGCTGGGATCCCAAGGAGATCGACGAACTACCCCTCAGGATCGCACTCGGCCGTATCGCAAACCGCCGCAATGCCGCACGGACAAGGATCACCAAAAAGCTGGGCTGATCCGTATCAGATCACGGCGACGCCGTGGCCCTCACCGGATGGATACACTGCCACGGCGAGGTGCTCAAGCGTATCCGCCGCCTGATCCACGCGGCCGATCCCGAAATCATCGAAGCGGTCAATGGGTCAAACCGGCCAACCAATCAGGTGTGCCCACCTGAGAGCATGCCGGCATCAATTTGGGGACCGGGGTCACGTTGGGGTCACAGCACGTAGCCTAAAGTTGACATACGGTGCTTGTCAGTGAGCCAATTTGAAAGCGCTACGGTCCTGCCCACGCAGTTAGGCGGAAAAGGGCAGCGGGGCTCACTGACGCGTGAACTGGTCTGAACTCTCCCGGGAGGAAGGCTGGGGCGAATGCCCCAGCCTGGTGGTGCTGGTCAGGGCGCGCCCTTTTTGCAAAGGACGTTGAATGTGATCGTGGAGCCAGCTGGCGCTCCACCTGCGATCCATTTGAAGTCCCAAGCCCACTCGGCGTAGGACGGCGGCGAGAGGTCCAGGCGGGGGCCGTTGCCACTCAGCACGAAGCCGTTGCCCTGTGTGGTTGCGGTAGCCAGGAATCCCCCATTTTCTGCTGAAAATCCAGTTGGGCAGGCGTAGTGGAAAAACTGCTCGCCCTCTCCTGTTGGAACGGTGAAGGTGTAGGCGGACTGCCAGCCAGCCCCGCCAGTCTTGGCGCTAGCGGAAGCCGCGAGCGTGCCAAGGGCGAGGGCAGCTGTCGTTGCAATTATGGTTGTACGCACGTTCTCTTCCTTTTTCGTGTGAGCAGCGCGGCGTCCTGCCGGGCTGGCAGCCTCAGCAGCCGACCGCAGCGGCAAAACGGCACGGCTGCTTCCAGTCGGCCAGTCAAGAGATATCAAGAGATGTGAAACGAACGATATCAGCAAGATGACCTGATATTGCGACGCGATTGCGTCCTTATAGCTGCCGCCGGCAATGCTTGGTGTGAGTTTCGCGCCGCCCATTCTAAGAGAGATACGAAGCGTTGAGCTGGCCAAGCATTACACGACAGCCGCGCAGAATGATCTTCATACTTGACTGACGTTCGCCCACGGTGCGGCACTGGATGACCCCGCCGGACTGTTCAACGCCGGTTTCAGCGGCGGCACACGCCGGGCCATCACATCCACGAGGGCGAAGCTCCCGACGCGGACGCATTCCAGACGCTGATCACGACAGCGGTCGCAGCGAACCTCGCCTGGCAAGCGGCAACGCGGTGACAGACTTCCCGAGCAGCGTGGTTCTCGTGCACGGCCTGGAGCCCGCAAGCGCCGCGTAAGCGCGGCCGGTCCCGACAAGGAACCGGCCGACACCTTCACGCCCGCCGGCTACTGGGCGTTCGAGGCCTGCGACTGGGTCGCCGAAATCACCCGCCACACCGTATTGCCGACATCGTCCGCAATCAGCAGCGCACCCGTCTTGTCGAGCGCCACACCCACCGGCCGTCCATGCGCCTGACCGTCCTTGTCGAGAAAGCCGGTGACGACGTCTTCCGCCATGCCGTTCGGCTTGCCATTGGCAAACGGCACGAACACCACCTTGTAGCCATTCAGGACGTCGCGGTCCCAGCTGCCATGTTCGCCGACAAAGGCGCCGCCATTGTAATGGCTCGGTAGCAAGGTGCCGGTGTCGAACACCATGCCGAGCGGTGCGACATGCGAGCTCAGCGCATAATCTGGCACGATCGCCTTCGCCACCAGATCCGGCCGCTGCGGTTTTACCCGCGGGTCGATGTGCTGCCCGTAATAGCTGTACGGCCAGCCATAGAAGGCGCCATCCTTCACCGACGTCATGTAGTCCGGCACCAGGTTGGGCCCGAGCTCGTCGCGCTCGTTGATCACCGCCCACAATGCGTGGCTCGTCGGCTCCCAGCACAGCCCGTTCGGATTGCGCAGCCCATCGGCGAAAATCCGGTGCGCACCCGTCGCACGATCGATCTCCCAGATCGACGCGCGGTCGGCCTCGGCGCCGATGCCGTTTTCGGTGATGTTGCTGTTGGAGCCTACACCCGCGTAAAGCTTGGTGCCGTCCTCGCTGGCGAGCAGGCTTTTCGTCCAGTGATGGTCGATCGGTCCGCCGGGCAGGGGAGTCAGCACGACGCCCGGCGTGGTGATCGTCGTATCGCCTTCCTTATAGGGAAAACGCAGGATCTTGTCGGTATCGGCGACATAGAGATCGCTGCCGACCAGCGCCACGCCGAACGGCGAATACAGATGGTCGATGAACACCGTGCGCAGTTCAGGCTTGCCCGTGCTCTTCGTGTCCCGCAGCAGCGTGATGCGGTTGCTGCCCTGCGTCGACCCGCCCGACGTCACCAGCTTCTCGATCCAGCGCATCACGAAACTCTTCGGCCGGCGGTTCGGATCGAGATCCGGGCTCACCGATTCGACCACCAGAACATCGCCGTTCGGCAGCGTATAGACCGAACGCGGATGCTCGAGCCCGGTCGCCAGCGCCTGCACGCGCAAACCCTGCGCCGCGACAGGCGTCTCGCCGTCCTTCCAGCCGATCACCTTCGCCAGATGCATCGGCGGCATCAGGTACTGATGCTGCTCGGGCAGCACAGGATTGGGCCCGATCTGCGTCCTCACATCGAAATTGTCCTCGCCGGCAGCAGCGAGCACGACGATGGCCGCACCCGCAACGGCGAGCTTTGCAGTGAACGACTTCATGAACGAACTCCAGGATACGGGGTACCAGAAGCAGAGGGGCCACCCGCAGGATAAGGGACACCGGCGGGATAGGGTGCACCGACAGGGTAGGGGGCGGCGGCGCGGGTGATCGTCGCGCCGAACCAGGCAGTGGCAAGCATGACGATCACGGTGAGGACGGACAGCACCAGCCCTTGCGGAACGACGGACGTCCAGGCGTCGCGGCTGTGAACGAAGTTGTTGACCAACCCGAGCGCGAGCACGATCAGCGCGCCGAGCGCCACCGGCCATACCGGTCGCGACGCACGGGTGCGGCGCAGCCTGATCAAGTCGACCAACCCGGCGACCGCCGCCAGCACGCCGAAGACCATGCCGACCGCCAGCAGCCACGCGGAGAAATCCGCCCAGGTCATGTCGGCCGTCTTCAGGTAAGCGAGGTCGGTCACCAGCGCGCAGCAGAAACACGCGATCGGGAACGAGACGAGGATACGAAACATCGGGCTCCCGGCGAGGCGCACCGTGGACCCGGGATATTGGCTGCTCATGACGTCATCCTGTTGCCGCTGGCCGCCGCTGGGCCGGAACGTGCAGCCCATACGACAAAGCAGCGCCCGGGTTGCCTCGCCGCGGTCACGTCGGGCACAACGGAGCGATCACCGATGCGTGGCCGCCGGCGACATCGGCGCGGTTGCTCGCCACCGCCTGCACAACGGCGAGCTTCAGTCTTGCGTTTAGACGGGCAAGGACAAAGAAGTTCTTTTGTGAACAAAAGAACCAAAAAACTTTGTTACTGACACGAACGCTTCCGGAAAGGCCTGCGACAGCATTTCAAAAGTCTTTTGCTACTTTTCTTCAGAAAAGTAGTTTTACCTTACTTGCACAACTGCCCCACCCGGCCGCTGACCGGAACGTTCGACCCCCGGGCGCTCACTGTTTCAGTGTGCCATCGTGTTCGTTCCGGGGCGTCGATCCCCATCAGCGCTGGCATGCCGGTTCGCCCGGATCAGCAGACAGCTCGGGACCACCCATCATGGCATTCAAGGTTCAGGTCGGACCGCCGCAGATCGCCATCCACCAGGGCCAGACCGTCCTCGTCTCCGAACCCGACGGACAGCTCCGCTCGCCTCCAACCCGGGCCATTGCCTGTGGTCCGGCATCGTGCCGCCCGAACGCGCCGCCCGCGTGGTGGCGCGCCTGATGCGGCCGGACATGTGGTCGGGGACAAAAGAACCAGAAACCTTGCGACTACTGCACCCGCCGCCGGTGAGTCCCGCGACAGCGCGCACGACCAATGGTGCGCATGCAGGATATAAACGCGTCGCCACGACGGCGCCCACGAGACGGGATCCAACATGAACAAGCCGGTCAGACCCCGGGCGACAGCGAAGCCGGACTTCAATCCCGCGGTATTCCTCGAAACCGCCGCAAAAGGCCGCACTATCCAGGAACATCCGAAAGGCGAAGTGCTGTTCGCGCAGGGCGATCCCGCGGATTCCGTGATCTACATCAGGAAGGGTCAGGTTAAGGTCACCGTCGTCTCGCGCCAGGGCAAGGAGGCGGTCATTGCCCTGCTCAGGCAAGATGAGTTTCTCGGCGAGGGCTGTCTCATAGGTGAGACCAAACGCCTCGCAACTGCGACTACCATGACGGAATGCGTCACCATGCGCGTCGTTCGGGCGGAACTTCAGCGTGTCCTGCAGGATGAGCCGCGGTTCTCGCAAATGTTCATTGCGCACATCCTGACCCGCAATGCGCAGGTGCAGGAGGACCTCGTCGACCAACTGTTCAATTCGAGCGAGAAACGCCTCGCCAGAGTGCTGCTGCTGCTCGCAAATTTCGGCAAGGAAGGCCGCCCGGAAGTGGTCACCTCGAAGATCAGCCAGGAAACGCTGGCCGACATGATCGGCACCACGCGCTCCCGGGTCAGCCATTTCATGAACAACTTCCGCAAACTTGGCTTCATCGAGTATAACGGCAAACTTGTCGTCCACAGCTCGCTTCTCAGCGTCCTCCTCAGTGAACAACCGAACAGCGTTCACCGCGAATCGTCCACCGGAGGCGACATGTGACAGTACGATCAAGGCCCGCCCACCGCTCTGTGAGCGCGGTCCTATGCCGCCTGTCGGGCGTCTCCAAAACAGTCAGCGGCGGCACCCGCGCGCCGCGCGCGGATGCCGCCGTGGCGCGTCACACCACCGAGATGTTGTCGGTCACCTGGGTCACGCCAGGCGCGCCCCACGCGGCGTCTTCCGCAAGCCGGCGCTCATGCCAGCTGCGCACGCTGCCGCCAAGGCTGATGCGGCCCTCGTCGCTCGCCACGGTGATCTGCGCCGCGTCGTACCAGGTGCGGTGCAACGCCGTGGTGATCTTCTGCTTGATGTCCGCTGCACGAACTTCCGGCTTGATGCCGATCATGTTCGAAACACCGAGCACCCCGAGCAGCCGGCGCGTGTCGTCCTCGGCCGCGTCTTTCTGGTAATGCCAGTGCACATCGCCACTGAGCGTCACCCAACCTTTCTCGACCCGCACTTTCACCTTGTCGTTCGGAACCATCACGTCCCACGCAAGGCTGTCCACCGCCGCGGCCGCAATCTGCTCGTCGCTGCGCCGCATGTCGGAGTCCAGCTTGACCTCGATTTCCTCTGCCACCGCCTTCACGCCCTTGACCCGCCCCGCTGCGCGTTCCGCCGCGAGCTTCTGCGTATAGTTCCTGACGTGGCCGGTCAGAGTCACGATGCCGTTGCTCGCGGTGACGCCGATATGCGCCGCCGTGACACTCGGCTCCCACTCGAGTTCCGCCATGACGGCTTGTTGCAGCATGGTGTCGTTGGACATTGGACGTCTCCTGTTGCTAGTTCGGCCAGGCGAACATCGAACGCCACCAACCGTCCCGCCAGGGTCGGAAACTACTCATGCCACGGGAACAGCAAGTCTCCGGTATCGTTTGCTGCCGTAAGCACCTTTATTTAATGGGCGATCCCACTTTATCGGATTCCCTTCCGGGCTGCCGATGGTCCGCTAGCACTGTGCGGACGTGGCTGGCAATCATCGCCTCCTCATCGGTCGGGATGACACGCACCTCCACCCTGCTGCCCGGCGCGCTGATGCAAGGCGCGCCGGCCGCGTTCGCGGCGCGATCGAGATCCAGTCCCAGCCAGGCGAAGCGGCAGCAGAAAGCTTCCCGCACTGCAACCGAATGTTCGCCGATGCCGCCGGTGAACACCATCCCGTCCAATCCGCCGAGTGCACTCACCAGCGCGCCGGCTTCGCATGCAAGCCGGTAGTTGAACAACTCCATTGCGTCGCGCGCCGTCGGTAAATCGCTTGCCAGCAAGGCCTTGATGTCGCCGGTGATGCCGGACACGCCGAGCATGCCGGATTGGCGATACAGCATGTCCTCGATATCGGAAAAGCTGCGTCCTTGCCTTGCGAGATACAGCAACACGCCAGGATCGACGCTGCCGCAGCGAGTCGCCATTACCAGCCCGTCCAGCGCGCTGAACCCCATCGTCGTCGCCACGCTCCGCCCACCGTCGAGCGCGCATAGGCTGGCGCCGGAACCCAGATGCGCCACGATCGTTCGCCCGCGCGCCAACACCGGAGCGTCGCGCGCCAGGCAACACGCAATGTATTCATACGACAGACCATGGAAGCCGTAACGCACAACGCCTTCGGCCTCCAGCGCGCGGGGCAGGGCGAAGCGCCGCGCCACGGCGGGCATGGTGCGGTGGAACGCGGTATCGAAACATGCCACCTGAACCAAACCCCCGTGGGAGGCAGCAATCTCGCGCATCGGGGCAATGTTGAGCTTCATGTGGATCGGGTCGAGCGGCACCAGCCCGTCCAGTACGTCCAGCACCTGCGGCGTCACCAGGCACGGTGCCGCATAAACCGCCCCGCCATGAACCACCCTGTGCCCAACGGCGAAAACCCCATCATGCCCGGGCTGACCGTCGACGCAGGCGAGCAACTCGTGCAGCACAGTCGGGAAACTCTGCCGGCCGGACCAGGAGCGTTGCAGAACAACGTGCCCTTTGCCGTCATGCACGGAAAGCCGCGGCGCCTCGTCAAGCCCGCTTGCCTCGCCGTGCAGGAGGGCTTCATCCTCCGCGAACACCGCGAACTTAAGGCTCGAAGAGCCCGCATTCAGAACCAGGACCGATCCGTTGCCCAAACGTCCGAATCCTATCTGGATTGCCGCGGCCGAACCCGCCGGCTTCACCCGCCGGCTGCTTGCCAAGACGACACGGTGTTCGTTGATTGCGCACTAAGACAGTAAGTCCTACTTTTCTGAAGAAAAGTAGCAAAAGACTTTTGGGAGTTGCTGTCGCGGCTCTATCCGGCAGCGCGTCGAACAATTCAGAAGTTTTTTGGTTCTTTGGTTCAACAAAGAACTACTTCCTTATATCCCTCCGACCCGCGCGGATGCCAATCGCACCCGCGCGTCTTTCTCGAAGTTCTAGTAGTCCATATCGCCCATGCCGCCGCCGCCCGGCGGAGTCTGCGGCACACGCTTCTCCGGACGATCGGCCACCATCGCTTCGGTCGTAATCAGCAACCCCGCGACAGAGGCCGCATTCTGCAACGACACGCGCACGACTTTCGTCGGGTCGATGATACCGGCCGAGACCATGTCGCCATACACGCCTTTCTGCGCGTCGTAGCCGAAGCCGTAATCCTTGTTCTCCATCACCTTGCCGCCAATCACCGCGCCGTCTTCGCCGGCATTCTCGGCAATCTGCCGCAACGGCGCCTGGATCGCACGACGCACGATTTCCATACCGAACTTCTGGTCCGCGTTGTCCGAACTCAGGCCGGCGAGAATGAGGCTCGCACGCGCCAGTGCTACGCCGCCACCCGGCACGATACCTTCCTCGACTGCCGCGCGCGTCGCATGCAGCGCGTCGTCGACGCGATCCTTGCGCTCCTTCACTTCCACTTCCGTGCTGCCGCCGACCCGTATCACCGCGACACCGCCGGACAATTTCGCCAGCCGTTCCTGCAGCTTCTCGCGGTCGTAATCGGACGTGGTTTCCGCTACCTGCGCACGGATCTGCTCGCAACGACCCTTGATCAGATCGGACTCGCCACCGCCTTCGATGATCGTGGTGTTTTCCTTTTCGATCAGCACGCGCTTGGCACGGCCCAGCATCTCGAGTGTCACATTCTCCAGCTTGATGCCGAGATCCTCCGAAATCACCTGGCCGCCGGTCAGCACCGCGACGTCCTCGAGCATCGCCTTGCGGCGGTCCCCGAAGCCCGGCGCCTTCACGGCCGCCACCTTCAACCCGCCACGCAGCTTGTTTACCACCAGCGTCGCCAGCGCCTCGCCCTCGATATCCTCCGCCACGATCAGCAGCGGACGTCCGGACTGCACCACGGCCTCTAGCAGCGGCAGGAAACTCTGCAGCTGCGACAGCTTTTTTTCGTGGATGAGGATGTATGGATCGTCGAGATCCACCGTCATCTTCTCGGCGTTGGTAATGAAGTACGGGCTCAGATAACCACGGTCGAACTGCATGCCCTCGACCACTTCGAGCTCCGTCAGCATGCCCTTCGAATCCTCGACGGTGATCACGCCCTCGTGGCCGACCTTCTGCATGGCCTCGGCAATCATGCGGCCGATCTCGGCCTCGCCATTGGCGGAAATCGTGCCGACCTGCGCCGTCTCGGCCTCGGTGGTGATTTTCTTCGTGCGCTTGGCGAGTTCTTCGACGACCGCACCCACCGCACGGTCGATGCCGCGCTTCAGATCCATCGGCGCCATACCGGCCGCAACCGCCTTGCTGCCTTCGCGCACCAGCGCCTGCGCCAGCACGATGGCCGACGTGGTGCCGTCACCGGCCACGTCGTTTGTCTTGCTCGCCACTTCGCGCACCATCTGCGCGCCCATGTTCTCGAACTTCTCGGACAGCTCGATCTCTTTGGCGACCGTGACGCCGTCCTTGGTGATCCTCGGGGCGCCGTAGCTCTTGTCCAGGATCACGTTGCGACCCTTCGGCCCGAGCGTCACTTTCACCGAATCGGCCAGAACATCCACGCCGCGCAACATCCTGCTGCGCGCGTCTTCGCCGAATCTTACATCTTTGGCTGACATCGTATTTTCCTTAGAAATGTTTGGCGGACGAAATCAAGCAGCAGCGGCCATAGCCGCGGGCCCCTCGATCACGCCCATGAGGTCGCTCTCCTTCATGATGAGCAGATCCTCGCCGTCCAGCTTCACTTCCGTGCCGGACCACTTGCCGAACAGCACCCGGTCGCCGGCATGCACAGCCAGCGGAACCACCGTGCCACGCTCGTCGCGCGCACCGGCGCCGACGGCGACGACTTCGCCTTCCATCGGCTTTTCCTTCACCGTGTCGGGGATGATGATGCCGCCGGCGGATTTCTCCTGCGGTGTCACGCGCCGGATCAGGACGCGGTCGTGCAGCGGACGAAACTTCATTGTGCTAGCTCCAACTTTTTCTATTTCTAGTGCAGACTTTTCTGCGCCAGCCTCAGCAGTTGCGGCACGGTGATGCGCGGCAGGTCCTCGTCGAATTCCGCCACGACACGCCTGTAAGTTTCCGCATGGTGTAGCCTCAGTGTTTCCGCAAGATGATGCGCCGCGTTGCTCTTTCCCGTTCCATGCCCGACCAGGACGATCCGGGCGCCGTTTGCAAGAGCGTCGGAAATCCGCGTGTAATAACCCGGCTCCTCAGGGCTTCTCTGGCCCCGCTCGTGCGACTGGTCCTTATGCTCGAGATGATGCAAGAAATGATGCGGATCGTAAGGTCGTATCGCGGGCCCCGCTTCTGAACCCGCCTCGTCGATCCGGTAGATATGCGTTTCACGATGATCGACCACGGCCAGAAGGTCCGGCGCCGCGGATGTTGCTGATTGCGGTGTATCCGCGCGGCCTTCCTGCGCCGGTTCACTGGTGCTCCATCCCGCCGTTGAGAGGAAGCGCCTCAGCTCGATGATTGCGTCGGCGTCGAGCTGCTTTGCACGGTGTAGGCCCATCTGGTGGCGATGACCACCATAAACAAGCGTTACGCCGCCGTTGGCATTTTGCTCGACAGCCCCGCAACGCCGGAAAAACGCCTCCACGTCGTTCCAGTCGAGATTATGCGCGACAGGATGCCGGAAGATCGCCGCCAGCGTCCTGCTGTCGGCGGCACATGGCTCGCGCGTCGCGGATAGCGTCTGCGGAGCGGTCGCAGGATTCCTACCCATCAACTTGCCTTTTCAATCGCCGCCGCCCCTCAGATCACCACGATGTCGTTTTGCACATCGGTCGCACCCGGCGCGGCCCAGGCCGTCTCCGCCGCCACCTTGCGGTCGTGCCAGGACGTGACGGTGCCGCTGAGCCTCACCTGGCCGCCCTCGGCACTCACCATCACGGTCTGCGGATCGAAAAACCACGAGCGGTGCAGCGCGTGCGTGATGTCATCGCTAATGTTGCCGGCATTCACGCCGGGGCTGATCGCAATGTCGTTCGAAATCCCAACGACGCCGGCGAGCTGGCGCACGGCAGCAGCCGCGGCCTGCTTCTGGAAATTCCACGGCACCTGGCCGGTCAGCACCACCCAACCTTGCTCGACCTTCGCCCTGATCGCATTGCGCGGCAACGCCGCATCCCACGCCAGTCGGTTCATCGCAGCAGCGGCAATGTCGTCGTCGCCCCGGCACATGTCGAAGGCGAGCCGGACGTCGAGCTCCTCGGCGACACCCCTCACGCCGTTCACCCGCCGCGCCGCATCCTCCGCCGCGTGCTTCTGCACGAAACTGTCGACATGGCCGGACAGCGTCACCACCCCGTCCCGCGCCGCCACCCCGATATGGGCCGCCACGATGCTCGGCTCCCACGCCAGTTCAGCCAGCACGGCCTGTTGCAGCGCGCTGTCGTGCGACTTTTCGATGGACATGAAAAACCTCCGCAGGCGTCAGCGCGGCCGGAGCCTGCGCCGCCTGACACGCAAATGGTGCCGCGGCTTGTCCATACTCAGCCTCGGAAACTACTCAGACACTGTTTGACGACGCGCGACGGGGGTCCTCCAGCGCGGCTGACCCGAGCCCGTGATTTGCCCGCACCGTTGGGGAGAGTCTCGCCTCGGCGGGAGGCGGATGCGATGAGGAAGTCGCGGTTTGCGGAAGAGCGGACGACTGGCGTTCTGCGTGAGCAGGAGGCCGGGTCGTTCCGTAAACGGGTCCAGGAGCCTAGAGCCCCTGGACTGCCTCAACAAGTTCGGGCGGGCGCGCAACCATCCCGCCCAGACCTCTTTCAGCTCGTCGTGCCGAGCAGTTCAAAGTTCTTGCCGTTCGCCTGGCCCCTAGGAAGGCAGGTCAGCTCGAGCTTCCATTTTGTGCACCCGGTGCCGAAGTAATCGCCGGGATTTCTCCAATCGGCCTGGTAGGGCCCGGTCTCCGTGGCATCTAGCCAACCCCACTCATTGACATTGGTAGTGGACGGGCCGGCGACGACCGAAAGCCAGTAGGTGCCGGCTTGCAGCGTGCAGGCGGTGGGAAGCTTCATCGTAAACGAGCCGGTCGTTTTTTCGCCCCCTTTGATCTTGCTGTAACTGCAGCCCAGCACGCTCTTTCCGGGCTTACCTTTTGCGTCCTTGTAGAACGTGACCTGTTCGTTTGGGGTGGGACTGGAGCCGGCGCCCGGGTAGTATTGGCCGTGGGCAATGACTTCTGTGACCGACCAGGTCTTGCCGGCAGGAACCACGAAGGCGTCCGCCCCCGCTGTATCGGCCACCTTTTGGGCGGGGAGGAATTTCTGCGACAGAATTTGAATGCCGTTGCCGCCGGTTGTCTGATCGAGCAGGACGCTATCGGCGTTGCTGACGGCCACGAGCGTTGGCGCGGCGCTAGCGGCATTGGCGGCGAGGTCAGGTTCAGCCGCGTAGGCACCGCCGATCGACAGGGCGGTGGTTGCTGCAAGAATGATCGTTTTCACGTTAGGCTTCCCCATAATAGATTGGCCCGGCAGTCATCGCCTCCAGGCAATTCCTGATAGCAGGGTTGTAATGTTTCGCAAGCGTTAAAGAAGCCTTCTCCCATGTTCGCGCGGGAGTATTTTGTAGTTATGGGAGCAATATTATTTAGGTATAGGAAGCACCATTATTGTCCATTCGGCGTCCACAAAGTTCTTTTATACCAATACTGACGAACTCAGAGTTATTTATATCGATTCCGAGTGGCCCAGGTGCACCGACGCCAATCTCTATGGCTGGAACCTGGGAGCCAGGTTTCTCCAACCGCGGGGCAAGTTGTCCGGCTCGACACCTGTCGGCTTCGCCCGTTCGGTCGCCCTTTCGTCGGCCGCGTCCAGCCTGGCGCATAACAAGCTTGTCAAGGCCCGTTGTTGTTTCCTCCTGTGATGCGGATCTGAGTTCACGTTGGAGCAATCGGTCGTCACCCACGGTTCCGAGAGGCCGGGTTGTGCGCTCGCCACGCCGGCCTTGTCCGTGTCGAAAGCCGGCCGACCAGGAGTCGAGGGCCGACAGATGTCCGCTTGACTGGCGTCTCGGCCTCCCGACAGGGCATCGTCAAAAGGCCGGCAAGCGTTGGAACACGTCCTTTGTGGAGCTAGGGACTTCCGTTGTGGAGCTAGGGGCGGCGGG
>CAZZVF010000031.1:0-16174 GCA_964657355.1 uncultured Buchnera sp. | reverse complement strand
TTTCGGTAGAGGCTTTGGGGATTCATGTGGCGCCGGCCCTGGCTTCGCGGGCGTTTCGACCTGGGCGATTTTGGCGGCCGGATGGGTTGGTCCGAGGACCTGGAGCGCGATCGCGGACAGTGTCGCCGCACCCGTGATTGCAGCCCAGGCAATGATCAGGGGCCTGAACGAGCCAAACATCCGGGCCGCAATGCGGCCCGGCATTTTGACTGGTGCGCCCTCAGGCATCATGTCGCCGGAGCCACTGGCATCCGGCGGATTTCAGCGCGAGGCGTGGCGTTGCGCGACCATGTCCCTGACGACGGTGAGGCCCTGTTGGAGCTGATAGTCGGTCTCCGGCTTTGAGAGATCGAATTTGGGCCAGCTTGCGGGCGGCTTGGCTTCGATCTTGGTAGCCTGCGACGGGATGTCGTCGCGCGGAGCAGGGGGCTTGGTCGGCGCCGATCCACCTTCGTTCTTGAGCGCGCGGTTCAGGTCGGCCTCGCGATCCGGCAGGAAGTGGATCTCGTCTTCGCGAGACTCGGCGATGGTGACGTCGGGCGCGATGCCGAGGCCCTGGATGGAGCGGCCCGACGGCGTGTAGTAGCGCGCGGTGGTCAGGCGGATGGCGCCGTCATTGCCCATCGGGATCACCGTCTGCACCGATCCCTTGCCGAAGCTCCTGGTGCCGACGATCACCGCCCGCCTGTGATCCTGCAGCGCGCCGGCCACGATCTCCGACGCCGATGCGGAGCCGCCGTTGATCAGCACGACCAGCGGCAGGCCTTCGGTGAGATCAGTGCCTTTCGCATCCCAGCGCTGGCTGTCGTCGGGATGGCGTGCGCGGGTCGAGACGATCTCGCCGTCCGGAATGAAGTCCTCGCAGATGTCGACCGCCTGATCGAGCAGGCCGCCCGGATTGTTGCGCAGGTCGAAGACGATGCCGCGCAGGTTGCCATGCGCCTGGTCCTTCAGCTTGGCCAGCGCCTCACGTAATTTCGGGTCGCTCTCCTCGTTGAACTGCGACAGCCGGATATAGCCGACATCGCCGTACAGGGCCGACTTCACCACCTGGATGTGGATAACCTCACGCGTCATTTTCACGTCGAGCGGCTTGTCGATGTGCTCGCGCTTGATGTTCAGGGTGATCGTGCTCCCGGCTGGGCCACGCATGCGGTCGACGGCGTCGTTCAGGGTGAGGCCCTCGACCGACTTGCCGTCGAGCGACAGGATCAGGTCGCCGGCCTTGATGCCTGCACGTGCCGCCGGCGTGTCATCGATCGGGCTGATCACCTTGACCAGGCCACTATCCGACGTGACTTCGAGCCCGAGGCCGCCGAACTCGCCCTTGGTGGTGATCTGCATGTCGCGGTATTGTTTCGCGTCCATGTAGCTGCTGTGCGGATCGAGGCCGGTCAGCATGCCGTTGAGCGCATTGTCGACAAGCTCGCGATCCTCGACCGGCGCCACGTAGTCGGCGCGCACCTTTTCGAACACTTCGCCGAACAGCGTGAGCAGGTGGTAGGTGTCCTGGTGCCCGATATCGGGGCTTCCCGAATCCTCGGCGTGGGCGGGCGAAATGCGCAGCGCCGGGCCTAGCGTATGCAGGACAGGGGCCGCGACCACGCCGATGGAGAAGGCGGCGCCAAGCAGAAGACCGGTGCGAAGTTTCATACGTGATCCTTATCGCGAGCTTTGTCCCCAATGTATGTAGGGCAGCACGCCTTTCCCGATATAGTATAGGCAGTAAACCCTACCCTTTCGTGTTCAGGAAGGGCGCCGGGTTTACCGGCTGGCCATTTTGCCGAAGTTCCACATAAAGGCTGGGCTGGTCCGTGGCACGCGACGATGCGTCGGTTCCCGCCATCCGCCCCACAGGCTCTCCGGCCTTGACCGAGCGGCCAACCGCCGCATCGAGCCTGGAAAGCCCCGCGAGCACGAAATCATAGCCGCCGCGGCACTCGAGGATCAGCAATTGGCCATAGCTTCTAAATGGGGCGGCAAAGGCGACACGCCCGGTGCAGGGGCTCGCCACGTAGGCGCCGGGTGCGGTGGAATAGGTGATGCCGGTGGCTGGTCCGTCCTCCGCACTCGCCCCCCATGCGCGCAGAACATGCCCCGCGACAGGTACCACCATGGCGCTTCCGCCTTGTTGGCCCGAGGTGTCCTTCTGACCGGACGGATCCTTCTGCCCTGCACCGTTGCGCTGTGACCGCCCGCCCGCCATTTCCTGCTTCTCCGCCCGCGATTCCTTTTCCCGTGCGCGCGCCTCGGCCGCGTCCATGGCGGCGAGTGCGTCGCGCAGGCTGCGTGCCTGGGCGGCAAGGCCTGCGGCGGCAACGGATTCCTGCTTCTGCGCGTCCTCGGCCTTCGCGGCCTGCGCCTTCGCCGAGTCCACCTGCTTGTCGAGCGCCGCCGCCGCCGCAAGTTGGCGCATCCGTTCGGCGCCCAGCCGTTTTTCGTGTTCGGCGACGTTCTGGCGTGAGCGTGCGGCGTCCGCCTGCGCCTGCCGCAACGCGGCTGCTTCCTGGTTGAGCTGTGTTGCAAGGCCGCGTGCGACGAGCAGGCCTTCGAGCGCCTGCGCCGGTGGCGCGGGCACGGCGAGCAAGGTTTCCGCAGGGTAGCGCGACATGCGCAGCACTATCGGCAGCAGCCGGGAAAAATCCTCCTCCTGCTGCTTCAGGCCGGCCTCGGTGCGCTTCTGCTCTACAGCGGCGTCGCGCAGCTGTTCGGAGGAGTCCAGGACGGCGCCCTCGATGCGGCGCAGGCCTGCGGCAGCCGCGACGCGGTCTTGGGCGACGGCGTCGGCCCGGGCCTGAGCCGCCTTCCGCTCGCGGGATGCGGCGGCGGCTGCGGCTTCGCGGGATGCTTTGTCCTGCTCGGCCAGCTGAAGTTTCTGGGCCGCCATTGCGCGATCCCCGGCACTTGGCCTGGCGACCGCGTCCTGATGCGGCGTCGTATGGTTGGCCTGGTGGCGCGGGGTGGGTGTGGTGCGCGGCGCCGTCGGTGCCGCGGCGGCAAGTGCCGGAAGCAAGCTCAGGACGAGGAGCCAGCGCCCGCGTCTCATCTCAGCTGGGCGGGCGTTGCGGCCCCAGCAATGACGCTCCGGTCATTTCCGCAGGTTGCTGCAATTCCATCAGGGCGAGCAGCGTTGGTGCCAGATCGGCGAGCCGGCCATCGTGCAGGACCCAGAATTCTTGGTCGCCCAAGCCGGACTGGCCGCTCAAGAACACCGGGACCTTGTTGGTGGTGTGCGCCGTGTGCGAGCCGCCGGTTTCGGGGTCGCGCATCATTTCGGCGTTGCCGTGGTCGGCGGTGACGAGCAGTGCGCCGCCCGCACGTTCGATGGCATCGGCGACGCGGCCCAGGCCCGTGTCCACCGTCTCGATGGCGCGAATCGCGGCTGTAAGACTGCCGGTGTGGCCGACCATGTCGGGATTTGCGTAGTTCATGACGATCAGGTCGTAGCGCCCGCTATCGATCGCCTCGACGGCCCGGTCGGTCAGTTCCGGCGCCGACATCTCGGGCTGCAGATCATAGGTCGCGACCTTGGGCGACGGGACCATGATCCTGTCCTCGCCGGTGAACGCGGTCTCCTCGCCGCCGTTTAGGAAATAGGTGACGTGGGGGTATTTTTCCGTCTCGGCCATGCGCAGCTGGGTGCGACCGGCATCGGCCACGACGGCGCCCAGGATATTGGCGAGCTCCTGGGGCGGAAACATCGCCTGCATGTGGGTCGCGAGATCTTCGCTGTACTGGGTGAGGCCTGCGGCAGCGGCGAAGGCGATGCGATCCGGCCGCTCGAAGCCGTCGAAAGCGGGATCGAGCAGCGCTGCAAGCAGCTCGCGTATCCGGTCCGCACGGAAATTGAAGCACAGCAGAACGTCGCCATCCCGCATGCCCTGATAATCGCCGATGATGGCAGGCGCCAGGAACTCGTCGGTGACATCCTGTGCGTAGCCGGCCTCGATGGCCTCCTCGGCCGAGGCGAAGCGGTCGCCCTCGCCGGCTTCGATGGCGCGCCAGGCAAGCTCGACGCGCTCCCAGCGATGATCGCGGTCCATCGCGTAATAGCGGCCCGACACCGAGGCGACA
The DNA here is from genome assembly GCA_964657355.1 of uncultured Buchnera sp. Taxonomy (GTDB): domain Bacteria; phylum Pseudomonadota; class Alphaproteobacteria; order Acetobacterales; family Acetobacteraceae; genus BOG-908. The sequence continues at coordinate 12,100 of CAZZVF010000031.1, read as the reverse complement.
CGAGCGCCGTCCGGCAGTGCCGCTTCGAAGTTGCGCATGCAGTCCAGCCCGGTGCGCGGGCCGCTGTCGCGCCCATCAGTGAAGGCGTGCACGTCGACCGCAACACCGGCTTCCGCGACGATCTTCGCCAGGGCGGCGCCGAAATCCTGATGCGCATGAACGCCGCCATCGGAGACCAGGCCGAGCAAGTGGCAGGTGCCTCTCGTCTTGCGCGCGGCATCGATCAGCGCCGTGAGGGCCGGCGTCCTCGCGATGCTGCCGTCCTCGATCGCGCCGCCGATGCGGGCCAGTTCCTGCCGCACGACACGGCCCGCGCCGATATTGAGGTGGCCTACTTCCGAGTTGCCCATCTGGCCCCCGGGTAGACCGACATCGTCGCCGCTGGTGTGCAGGAAGGCACGCGGGCCCTGCTGCCAGAGCCGGTCGAAATTCGGCGTTCGCGCCTGGGCTACGGCGTTGTCCTCAGCCTCCTCGCGCCAGCCGAAGCCATCGAGAATCAGCAGCATGACAGGGCGGGGAGCGGACATGAGGCGCAAACTAGGCAAGGGGCGGCAGCGAAGCCATAGCCGACCCGGAACGAAGCCTCAGAAATGACGCTGGTGCGCCGCGATGCGCGACCCGAGCGCATTGAGACGGTCCGCAATCAGGCGGTGATACCGGTAGCCGGCGGGGGGAGGATGCCAACCCAGCGTCGGATGCAGGTCGAGTTTCGGCGCGGCGTTGATGCTGGCGACCATGTCCGGCGCGCCGGCGCCCGGAACGACCACGGCCGGATGGCCCAGCACGCGCATCGGGCCCATCGGGATGACAAAGGGATCGCCGGCAAGCGGCGCCATCGGCAGGGTGGCGCCTGGTCCATCCGCCAGCTTCGATCCGATGGTGGCGAGCCAGCTATGCGCGCGGCTGCAATATTGCACGGAAAGCGGCGTCATCACCTCCTCGCCCCAGCCCGCGCGGTATTTCATCAAGGCGCGGCAGACGTTGCCGCCGCTCATCGCCCAAGCGCGCCCCAGGTAGGACACCGCGAGGTGGATATTCGTCGCGGGGTCCCGGAGTTGTTGCGTCGTGCCGCGGAAGCCGAGCATCGCGGCGGTCGCCGGCATGATCTGCATCAGCCCGATTTCGCCGGAGCGGCCGATCGCTGCCGGATTGTAGCCGGTCTCCACGACGGCGACGGCGTCGGCCAGCGCCGGCGGCACGCCCTGGCTTTCCGCCTCGTGCATGACCTGGTGAACAAAGGCGTCACGCCCGGCCGCTTGGCTGATGGGGAGGCCATCTACCATGGAGGCGAGCCCGGGGATCTCAGGACCAACCTCGGATGGGGTGGCGTTCGCACCCGTCGCCAAAACCGCGAAGGCTGCCGCGGCTCCAAGGATCTGAGCGGGAACTTTCATCGTTCCCAGCCATGACGGAAGGCAAGCGAAACTGCAACGGGAATGCCGCCGACCGGGCGCCGCCTACCGCCGAAACGCCCGCGTGGTAGTGTGTTGCCGCCACAGACAAACCGACCAAGCACGGGCCAACGGCCCCCAGACGGGAACAGCGCCTTGCACACCCAGACTTCGACCAATGCGTCCCTGCTCGCACGCCGCACCGCCGCCATTCCGCGTGCGCTGACGCATGCGACGAGCGTCTACGCCCACCATGCGCGCAACGCGGAAATCTGGGACGTGGAAGGCCGTCGCTACGTGGATTTCGCGGGCGGCATTGCCGTGCTGAACACCGGGCACTGCCACCCAAAGGTGATCGCGGCCGCGACCGAGCAGATGAACCGGTTCACCCATACCTGCGTGCAGGTGCTGGCCTACGAACCCTATGTCGAACTGGCCGAGCGGCTGAATGCCCTAGCGCCGTTCGACGGACCGGCGCGCACCATCTTCTTCACCACCGGGGCCGAAGCGGTCGAGAACAGCATCAAGATCGCCCGGGCCTCGACCGGCCGCAGCGGCGTGATCGCGTTCGCCGGCGGTTTCCATGGCCGCACGATCATGACCAGCGCTCTGACCGGCAAGACGCTGCCCTACAAACGCGGCTTCGGTCCGTTCCCGGCCGAAATCTACCATGTGCCGTTCCCCATCGCGCATCACGACGTGACGGTGGCGGAGAGCCTGAAGGCGCTGAACTTCCTGTTCCGCGCCGACATCGAGCCAAGCCGTGTGGCCGCCATCATCGTGGAGCCTATCCAGGGCGAGGGCGGGTTCTACGAAGCACCGGCCGAGCTGCTGCACGCACTGCGCGGGATCTGCGATGAGCACGGCATTCTGCTGATCGCCGACGAGGTGCAATCGGGCTTTGCCCGCACCGGCAAGATGTTCGCCATCGAGCATAGCGGCGTGCAGCCGGACCTCGTCACCGTCGCCAAATCCCTCGCCGGCGGATTTCCGCTGGCCGGCGTGATCGGGCGCGAGGCGATCATGCAGGGTGCCGAACCGGGTGGCCTCGGTGGCACCTATGCAGGCAATCCGATCGCCTGTGCCGCGGCGCTCGCCGTGCTCGACGTGATCGCCGAGGAAAAGCTGTGCGACCGCGCGACGGTGATCGGCAACCGCATCAAGGATCGGCTGACTGTGCTTGCGCAACGCAACGACACGCTGCCGATCGGCGCGATCCATGGACCGGGCGCGATGATCGGCTTCGAGATCTTCAAAGGCCGTGGCAGTAGCGAACCGGATGCGGACGCGACGCGCAGGGTGACGGCCAAGGCGCTGGAGGAAGGCCTCGTGCTGCTCTCCTGCGGCGTCTACGGCAACGTCGTCCGCATCCTGGTTCCACTGACTGTACAGGACGGGGTGCTGGAAGAAGGCCTCTTCATGCTCGAGCGGGCGTTGCTGCTCGCGGCCTAGTTCTATCTCGGTTTTATAAGTGACCGCCGCGGAACAAGCATGCCCACGCAGTACTTTGGAAGGATGGTTAGCGGCCCCGGGAAGGACACGAGAAACACGCGCGCATCTATCATGCGAAGATGCGCGACGAACACGGGCGCTCGTATCGGAGCACGGCCGAGCGGCATTTCTGCGGCCAGTGCGGTTCGGCGCTGTGGCTGTTCAGCCCGGAATGGCCGGAGTTGCTGCACCCGTTCGGATCGTGCATCGACAGCGAACTGCCGGTTCCGCCGGAACACACGCACATCATGGTCGGATCCAAGCCGGGCTGGGTGGAAGTGCAGTCGGCAGAGGGCGACCGGATCCTCGACGGATACCCGGACGAGTCGATTGCTGAATGGCACGAGCGCATGGGAACAGCTGCGATGTAGCATCTGCATCCATAGAGGTTCCGCCGGCTCGGAACTTGCGTGCAGTGTTGCATGCCGGGGTTGCCCGGTCTTTCAAACAGGCGGCCCCGCGTGCAGGCATTACTCGGCATTCCGCTCCTTCTGCTGTTCTGTTGGATTATCGGCGAGGACAGGCGCCGCGTGCCCTGGCGGGTGGTGATCGGTGGCATCGCGCTGCAATGGGTGCTGGCCGTCGTCCTGCTGAATTCGGCACCCGCCCGCGGCGTGGTCATGCTGCTCAATCGTGGGGTGAACGCGTTGCAGCGCGCGACCGACGCCGGCACCACCTTCGTGTTCGGCTATCTCGGCGGCGGTGCGCTGCCCTTCGTGGAAACCCATCCAGGGGCCAGCCTCGTCCTGGCGTTCAAGATCCTGCCGCTGGTGCTCGTCATCAGCGCGCTCAGCTCGCTGCTGCTGTATCTTGGCATCCTGCAGCGCGTGACGGGCGCCTTTGCATGGCTGTTGCGGCGCACGCTCGGTCTCGGCGGCGCGTTGGCGCTCGGCGCGGCGGTGCATATTTTCGTCGGCATGATCGAGGCGCCTTTGCTGATCAGGCCGTATCTGGCGCGGCTGCAGCGCGGCGAGATATTCGCGCTGATGAGCTGCGGCATGGCGGGCGTCGCGGGCACCATGATGGTGCTGTACTCCGCCGTGTTGCAGCCGGTGCTGCCCGACGCACTCGGCGCAATCCTCGTCGCCAGCGTCATCAGCACGCCCGCCGCCCTCGCCGTCGCCGCCCTCATGGTGCCGTTCGGGCCCGGCGAGAAGGAGGCGGTGGCAGTCGTGGAGCATCCGCCCGCCAGCGTGATGGACGCGATTACGAGCGGCACCGCGGATGGCGTGGCGCCGCTCGTCGGCATCGTCACCACATTGCTGGTGACGGTGTCACTGGTCAGCTTGGTCAACGCAGCGCTCGCGCATGTGCCGCATGGCGCCGCGCCGCCGGTCACGCTCGAGGGCATGGCGGCGTATCCGTTCAGGCCTATCGTCTGGCTGATCGGGGTGCCGTGGAGCGAGAGCGCGGCCGCTTCGTCGCTGATGGGCACGAAGACGGTGCTGAACGAATTCGTCGCCTACCTGAAGCTTGCGGGACTGTCGCCCGGCGCCCTGTCGCAACACACGCGGTTGATCATGATCTTCGCGCTGTGCGGTTTCGCGAATTTCGGCAGCCTTGGCATCCTAATCGGCGGCATGGGCGCCATGGTCCCGGAGCGCCGCGCCGAGATCGTGGCACTCGGCTTGCGCTCGATCGTGTCGGGCACGATCGCTACGTGCCTCAGCGGCGCTGTCGCAGGATTGTTGACGACCTGACGCAAGTCGTGCGTCAGGGGCGGCCGCTCCGGTGATACGGATGGCCGGCGGCAATGGAACGGGCACGGAACAACTGTTCCGCAAGCATGACCCGCACCAGCATATGCGGCCACGTAAGCGTTCCGAGCGACAGCACGTGGTCGGCGCGCTCTATGACCGCTGCCGCCAAACCTTCGGCCCCGCCGATGAGGAACGTGACCGTGCGGCCGCTGGCGAGCCAGGTTTCGAGTTTTTGCGCGAAGGCCTCGCTCGTCAGTTGCGGCGCGGTATGGTCGAGCGCCACCGCCAAAGCTGCGCCAGGAAGTGCTGCGAGCGTGGCTTCCGCTTCTCGCCGCTTGATCTCGGCAGGACTTCCATGACCTTCGGCGAGTTCGGTGACGGTGAGTTTCGGGCGCAGGCGATCGTTGTACCGCCTGAATAGTTCGGCCTCGGGTCCGGGACGGAGCCGGCCTACCGCGATGATGCGCATTCAGGCGGCCACGTGGTTCACACGGGCCATTTGGTCACTGAGGCCGCTTGATCACACAGTTTGTGCAGCCGGCTCGCCCACATGTTCGTCGAAGTCGGCGCCCCACATTTTTTCGAGGCCGTACAGCGCACGCGCGTCGGGCTTGAACAGATGGATCACGATGTCGCCCGCGTCGATCAGCACCCAGTCGGAGCCGCCGGCGCCTTCGACCCTGACACGCTTGACGCCGGCCTCGTGCAACTTTTCCTCGAGATGCGTCGCCATGGCCGAAATCTGCCTGTCGGCGAGGCCGGTGGCGACCACCATGCGATCGGCAAAGGAGGCGCGTCCCGCCAGATCGAGCGCCACGACGTCCTCCGCCTTGTCGTCCTCGAGGCTACCGACAATGATTTTCTGCAAGGCTTCCAGCACGTTCGCATCAGCCGGCTCATCGCGCGGTGCTGCTGTGCGCGGACCTGCCGCCGCCGCTTTCTTGCGCGGCGTGCCTGGGGATTTCGCCACTCCTACAAGCTTTACTTCCGGCTTGGGCGGCTTGCGCTTGGTGTCGGCCGTGCCTGTCGCGGGCGGTGGCGTGGGCTTTCTGGCGATCGGTCTTCTCCTGCGGCGGCGAGGCGCAAAGCGGTGGCGGAGGTCATATCCTGGCGCGCGTCCAGAAAAACCCAGGCTGGCGCTTTCTGGATTGCGAGCACCGGCGCCTGGGCGGCACTGCGTCTCGCATGTCCAAGCCAGCACGCCGCCTGCCCGGCGATGGCTGCGTGATTGTAGGTGGGCCGCGGCAATACCGCAAAGGGAACCGCGCGCGCGATGTCCCGCCAACGGCGCCAGCGTGGCAACTGCGCCAGATTGTCGGCGCCGATCAGCCAGACGAAATGCACCCGCGGGAACAAACGCTGCAAATTACGCACCGCATCGAGCGTGAAAGCGCTGCGAAAATATCGCTCGATGTCGGTCGCCACGATGCGGTGTCCATCGGCGATGGCGTCGGCCGAGGCCAGCCGCTCTTGCAACGGCGCCATCCCGGCCGGCTCCTTCAATGGATTGCCGGGCGATACGAGCAGCCAGACCTGATCGAGCCCAAGGCGCCGAAGCGCGACTTCAGCGATATGGCGATGCCCGCGATGCGCCGGGTTGAAGCTCCCGCCGAGCAGCCCGACACGCAGCCGACGCCCGTCGCCAAAGCGGGGAAGCGCATTCAGGCGTGAGCGGATTTGAGCCACGCCGCCAACGGCTTCCAAAGCCCGGCTTTTGCCGTCGATCCTGCCACCATGCCGACATGGCCCGCCGCTGGCACGTGCTGCACCGCGCCGGCGATCAGGCCCGCAAGTGCCAGTGCACTCTCCGGCGGCACGATGCGGTCGCGCGATGGCAGCGCCACGAAGGCCGGCAGCCGCAAGCGCTCCGGCCGGATTGCCTCGCCGGCGATGCGCCATTCGCCGCGAGCAGGTGTGTTCGCCCCGTACCAGCCGGCGAGCGTCTCGCGTGCAACCGGAGCGGCGAGCGGAACGCCGTCGTTCAGCCAGTCCTCGATGGCCACGAACATGGTTGAACGCGTGCTTGCCTGGTCCTGCTTGCCGAAGTTCCGGTATTTGGCAGCGACCGCGCCAGGCTCCCCCATGCTGAACAGAACCTGCAACGCGTCGACGGACAGGGTGCTCGAGGCGGCAATTCCAGGCTCGAGAGATGGCAGCAGGGACGCGATCCTGCGCGCCGCAGCCTGATCGGCGGCATGGAAATCCCAGGGTGTCGCGAGCAACACGAGTTTCTGGGTGAGGTCCGGCCGTCGCTGCGCCGCCGCCACCGCCATCAGGCCGCCCATGCAATAGCCGGCGAGAATGACTTTCCGTCCAAGTGAGGCGATGGCGCGCTCGAGCCGGCCGGCCACGTAGTCGGTGAGGGTAAAGCGTTGCTCCACTTCACCCGGCCATCCCCATTCGAGCAGCAACGGTCGGACACCGGCCTCTGCCAGGAAGCGCAGCATGGAGTGGCCGCCGAGCAGGTCGAGAACATGGGCGCGGTTGACCAGGCTGGGCACGAATACGACCACCGGCCGGTCGTCCGTGGATGCCGCGTGGCCGTAATCGAGCAGCCTGCTGTCGCCTTCGGTCCAGATCGCGGGAGGATCGGCAAGGCCGCGCTGCCAGCCATGGCGGCGGTAGGCGGCGATGCCGGCGAGCAGCGAAGCATCAGGAAGACAAGGTGCCTGCATCGGCGGTGGCATCGACAGTGGCCGCGCCGGCATGCTCGAGCACTCTGCGCTCCAGCTCTTCCACACGTCTGGCCAGCTGCGCGATGGCGTCGCCGCGAGGGTCAGGTGCAGCAGCAGCGGGCGCGGTCCCCTCCTGCGCCCCGGACCCGGAAGGTCTTCCCGGGATGAAGTCAACTGCATCTATCCATGCGGCGGCCGCACGAGCCTGTTCGGCCCATTGCGACACCATGCTTCGCCACAGCTCCTGCCCTTCGCGGTCTGCCGCCAAGGCTGCAAGCTCGCTTTCCCAGATCGAGATCCAGTCCTCCAGCATGGCGGACCGCATCGATTTCGCGGCCGAAGCTGCAGCATCCGGCGGTCTCTTCTCGCCGTGTGTCATTTGCACCGTCCACGCTCAAGCTGGCTCCTAGAACTTTTTCCGATCGAAGTGGATCGGAAATAAACTCTAGCCCATTCTTTTGGCGAGCATCGTTATCCGACAGGTTAACCCCACTCGGTCGGATGATGCTCTAACGCTGCGAGATGGCCCGGGCGGTGCGGCGCAGGACGCATGGCGCCCACCCCTGCCACGCAGCCGGTGGGCATTCCGGCGCCGATTTGGCCAGAACCCGGCTGCGTGATAATGACGCAAGTCCGCACGTAGAATGCACCATTGCGCCGGGAGACAAGTGCACGGTGACCCTTTCCTGGAGACGTTCATGACCCAGATTGAAGGCCCAGCCCCGAGCGCTTCCGCCGCTCCGTCAAAGCCGCCGGTCGTGGTCAAGAAATACGCTAACCGACGCTTGTACAACACGGAAAGTTCCAGTTACATCACGCTCGACAACCTGGCCGACATGGTGCGTGCCGGGCGTGATTTCGTGGTTTACGACGCGCGCACGGGCGATGACATCACGAGAAGCGTGCTGACACAGATCATCGTCGAGGAAGAAGGCAAGGGGCGCGCGCTGCTGCCAACCACTTTCTTGCGCCAGCTGATCGGCTTCTACGGCGACAGCATGGGCGGCATGGTTCCGCGCTACCTCGAACACACCATGAGTACGATCGCCAGGCAGCAGGAGCAGATGCGCGAGGCGATGCAGCATACGATGGGTAACCTCCTGCCACCCGGGCTGGACGAGATGCGGCGCCAGAACGTCGCCATGATGGAGCGGGCGATGAGCCTATTCACCCCGTTCCGCAGGCCAAACGAGGGCGAGCAAGAGTTCGAGAAGGATGCCATCCAGCCCGGTGGACAAGGTGCTGCGCTTGCGTCGGCGCCTGAAGCTGGGGTGGGCCCGGGCGCCTCGACGAAGGAGGAACTCCTGGCATTGCAGCACGAGGTGCACATGCTCCGGCAAATGCTCGCGGCCAAACAGTCCGAGGCGTCCGCACCGGTGAGTGAGATTCAAGCGGATGATCGCGAGCCGTTGAAGGTCAGGGCATCGGGCGGCCAATAGCGGCTACACACTTGCACGTCGCGTCGGGTTTGACACAGGGCGCCGGGCCCAACCCTTCCGCACAGTATGCCGTTACAATTCAACTATACGTGCGTCGGTAAATAATGCTGCCGCCGAACGACTAAGCTACGTTACGTTAAACCGCGACTCGGGAGCGTGACGTTTATGGATACATCTGCCGGATCTCCGAGCATTTCCGGGATCGATGATGACGTGACTGGCGACAAGGCAGAGGGCAAGACAAGCCTTCGTGCGAATAACGCCGACAGGCACGTCGGACTTCGCATACGCGAACGGCGGATCATGCTCGGTCTGTCACAGCAGCAACTCGCTATCATGATCGGCGTCACATATCAGCAGGCGCACAAATACGAACGCGGCCTCAACCGCATATCGGCAGGCAGGTTGTTCGAAATCGCGCAGGTTCTGGACGTGCCGATTTCCTGGTTCTTCGAGGAAATGACCGTTGCATCATCGGCTTCAGAAATGAGCCCGAGGCAGCGGATGTGCCTCGAACTGGCGCGCAACTTCGCCATGATCGACAATCAGAAGCACCAGGAGGCCTTGAGCCAGATGGCACGGGCGCTTGCCGCACAGGCGCAGGGCAAGCCCGTTTGAGGTTTGCCACCATAGGCTTGACTCACGCGGTGATCGGGTCCGCAACATAGGTTAGGCTGCAAGTGCGTCCTCGCGTTGTTCCCAAACACGTAGCGGCATTTCGTTCGGACGTCCGAGAGCAGGTGACCCCGGGTCGTCGAACTCGGCGAAGGCTTCGCTGGCCTCCATAATTACCGCAGTCATCACGGCGTACGACCGTGGTCCCCAGGTCTCGCCCTGGCGGACGTGCCAACCGCCCTGCGGGTGTTGGTCGAGAACCATGCTTAGCCGCCTAACCTGGGTCAAATGGGCGACGGTGGCTACGATCCTTCCGGGTGCTACCCCTTCGAGGCAGATGACGTCCATGACCGGCTTGCTCCGCGTTGATGCGCCCAGCATGCCGGATGAGTGTTTAAGCGACGTTAAGCGTCGCCACCCCTATTCAGCCAAGATATCGCGCCGACAGGTGTGCCTCGAAGTCCGTGGGGTCGAGCGGCCGGCCAGTGGCCTCGGTCAGCAAGGCATTGAACCCCAGCCTGCACCCGTGGGCATGCACATTGACGCGCAACCAGTCGACTAGCGGCCGTAGCTCGCCTTTAGCCAGGGAGCGGTCGAGCTCCGGCAGCGCCGTCCGCGCCGCGGCCATCAACTGGGCCGCTGCCATCGCACCCAGGGTGTAGGCAGGAAAGTAGCCGAACAATCCGTCGTACCAGTGGATGTCCTGCAGGCAACCAAGGCGATCGTTCGGCGGCACGATGCCAAGCAGGCTGCGCAGCTCCTCGGCCCAGGCCTCCGGCAGGTCCCTGACGGCAAGGCTGCCGTCGACCATCGCGCGCTCCAGCCGGAACCGCATGATGACGTGTGCCGGATAGGTCATTTCATCCGCGTCCACCCGGATGAAGCCGGGCTGCACGCGGCGCCACAGCCGCGCGAGATTGGATGGCGCCCATGCCGGCCCCCCCGCATCCGCGCTATTCTCCAACGCGCTCTTGAAGGTCGCGACAAGCTCGTTTGACAGCCATCCAAGGAAGGGGTCCGACCGGCACGCCTGCATTTCCACGATCAGTGACTGGCTTTCGTGCGCGGCCATGCCGGCAGCCGAGCCGACCGGCTGGCGCGACCAGGCGGCAGGCAGGCCCCGTTCATAGAGGGCGTGGCCGGTCTCGTGCAGCACGCCCATCATGGCCTGCGCAGGATCGGATTCGTCGTAGCGTGTCGTTATGCGCACGTCCGTCGGCGTGCCGCCACAGAACGGATGCAGCGAGCGGTCCAGTCGTGCATGTGCGAAATCGAGGCCGGCTCGCTCTGCGAGGCGGCGGCACAAAGCTTCCTGCGCATCGGCCGGGAAATGGCCCTGCAGCTTGATCGGCGCGGGGCTCCGCCTCTGGCGCTCCTCGGCCCGTGGCAGCGCGTCCGCCATGAAGCGCTGGTAGCGTGCAAAGACAGGCTCGACGTCGGCTGCCGAAATCCCGCTCTGATACTCGTCCATCAGGGCGTCGTACGGTTCCAAACCGAGCTTCTCGCCGAGCGCCTGCCCCCGCTCGCGCACCAGCGAGACGACGTCCTCGAGATGCCCGGCGACGAGTGGGAAGTCGGATTGCGCGCGGGCCTCGCGCCACATCTTCTCGCATGCCGAGTTGGTTCGCGCCTGCGCCTCCACCAACTCGGCGGGCAGTGCCGTAGCGCGTGCATGGGCCAGCCGCATGAGGCCGAGATTGGCCGCTTCCCAGTCGTTGTCGGGCACCTCCGCCCGGTCGAGCTCTTCGGCCACTTCCGGCGCCGTCAGCATGGCGTGGGCGACGCCCGCAAGCACCGCGAGCTGGTCACCGCGCGCGGCGGCGCCACCGGGTGGCATGACAGCGGACGCATCCCAGCCGAGCATGGCACCGGCCTCCGACAAGGTCGCGATACGGGAAAAGCGTGTGGCGAGGCGCTGGTATGGAGTCATGCGGCGGACCATTGCGGAAGGCGCCGCGAAAATAAAGGCGGCCCGCGGCGTGCAGCAATGCGTGGCCGCGCGTCGCGACCTAGCCGACCTTGGTGATGGCCCACTTCACGTGCTGCGGTCCGTCCTGCGGTCCGGTCAGCACCACCTGTTCCGCTCGCCGTGGCTCCGGGCCGCCGAGATAGATGCTTTCCTCGAGCGACACCCGCGCACCCTCTGCCCGCAGCCGCCAGCCACCGCCAGAGACGCGCAGCAGCACCGCCTCGCCGTCAGTCTGCAGGTTGGCGGTGACGCCGGGATGGAGGTGGAAGCGGATGGTGTAGGGCTGCGGCCCGGCCGCCTCGACCGCGTCCTCGCCGCGGATGTCCTCGCCGCTTTCGGCCATGTAGAGCCGCCGCCGATGGATGGCGCCGAACGGCAGCCGCCACCCGTCATGGCTCGCTTCCAGCCAATGGGCTCCGTTCGCCTCCTGGCGCTCGACGGCGACCTTTTGCGGGCGGCGGCCCAGGCCACCCGGCTTCAGTTCCGAGGAGCTCGTATCCGCGATGGTGAGGGTCGAATGCGCCGCCGTCGCTCGGGCCGCATCGGTCCAGGCAGTAGGGCCCGGAGCAGCCGCGCCGCAATTCACGATCAGCCGGTCGCGGCCCATAGAGAGTTCGAAGCTTAGCGTGCCGGCATGCGAAAGCCGGTCCTGGCCGGCGGGCGGCGGCGCCCCTGCATCGACGATCAGCACGGTGCGTCCGGCCTGCAGGCGATGGAAGCCACCATCGGGCAACGAGGCCGGCGCCCGTCCAGCGCGGCCGGCCTGGGTGAGCACCAGGTCGATCAACGCGTTGCTCTCGTCGCGGGTACCGTTGAACAG
>CAZZVF010000030.1:0-16233 GCA_964657355.1 uncultured Buchnera sp. | reverse complement strand
GCCGCGAGCATGGAGAAGAAGAAGCAGGAGGGATACTTCTGATGGCCCACATATCGGATCTGATCGCCACCGATATCGGTGCCTACCTCAAGCAGCACGAGACCAAGAGCCTGCTGCGCTTCATCACCTGCGGCAGCGTCGACGACGGCAAGTCCACGCTCATCGGGCGGCTGCTCTACGACAGCAAGATGATCTTCGAGGACCAGCTTGCAGCACTCGAAGCCGATTCGAAAAAGATGGGCACGCAAGGCCAGAACATCGATTTCGCACTATTGGTCGACGGTCTCGCGGCCGAGCGGGAACAGGGCATCACCATCGATGTCGCATACCGTTTCTTCTCGACCGACCGGCGCAAGTTCATCGTCGCCGACACGCCCGGCCACGAACAATACACCCGCAACATGGTGACGGGCGCCTCGACCGCCGATCTCGCCATCATCCTGATCGACGCGCGGCGTGGCGTGCTGACACAGACGCGCCGGCACTCGTTCCTCGTATCCCTACTCGGCATCAAGAACGTCGTTCTGGCCATCAACAAGATGGATCTGGTGAACTACTCGCGCGAGGTGTTCGACCGCATACTCGGCGACTACACCGCGTTCGCGCAGGCGCTCAGCATCGAGCGTATCGTGCCGATCCCGATTTCCGCACTCGCCGGCGACAACATCGCCGAACAGTCCGGCAATACGCCTTGGTATAACGGCCCGACGCTGATGGGCCACCTGGAAACGGTGGAGATCGCGTCGCTGTCGCGCACCGCGCCGTTCCGGATGCCGGTGCAGTGGGTGAACCGTCCGAACCTCGACTTCCGCGGCTTCTCCGGCATGGTCGCATCCGGTACCGTGCACCCTGGCGATCTGGTCAAGATCATGCCGTCGGCGCGCCAGAGCCGCGTCGCGCGCGTGCTGATCGACGGCGATCTTCCTTACGCCACCGCGGGACAATCCATCACGCTCACGCTGGAAGATGAAGTCGACTGTTCGCGCGGCGACGTGATCTGCGGCGCGGAAAGTCCGGCCGAAGTGTCAGACCAGTTCGAGACGACGATCGTCTGGATGAGCGACACGCCGATGCTGCCGGGGCGGCCCTATCTGCTCAAGCTCGGCACCAAGACGGTGTCGTGCTCGATCACCACGCTGAAGCACAAGATCAACGTCAACACGCTCGAGCAGATCGCAGGGCGTCAGCTCGAGCTCAACGAAATCGGCGTGTGCAACGTCAGCCTCGACCAGCCGGTCGCGTTCGACTCCTACAGCGACAACCGCGACACCGGCGGCTTCATCCTGATCGACCGTCTGTCGAACGAAACGGTGGCGGCCGGGCTGATCACCTATGCGCTGCGCCGTGCGCAGAACATCCACTGGCAGGCGGTCGATCTCAGCCGCGCCTCCCGTGCCGCGCAGAAAGGCCAGAAGGCGTGCGTGCTGTGGTTCACCGGGCTTTCGGGCGCCGGCAAATCGACCATCGCGAACCTGGTGGAAAAGCGCCTGTTTGCCATCGGCCGCCATACCACTCTGCTCGACGGCGACAATGTGCGCCACGGCCTCAATCGCGACCTCGGCTTTACCGACACGGATCGCGTAGAGAATATCCGCCGGGTCGGCGAAGTGGCGCGGTTGATGAGCGACGCCGGCCTCATCGTGCTCGTGTCGTTCATTTCGCCATTCCGATCCGAGCGGCAGATGGCGCGCGAGATGCTGCCGCCAGGCACGTTCCTTGAAGTGTTTATCGACACGCCCATGGCCGAAGCCGAACGCCGCGACGTGAAGGGTCTATACAAGAAGGCGAGGCGCGGCGAGATCAAGCATTTCACCGGCATCAGCAGCCCCTACGAAGCGCCGGACGATGCCGAGTTGCACATCGATACCACGAAGCTTTCTCCCGAGGACGCCGCCGAGCTGATCGTGGCGCAGCTGGAACAGCGCGGGCTGCTCGCCGGAGAGGCCGTATGAGCCCCATGCTCGACAACCCGACGCTCGAGGGCCCAGCGCTCGAAGGTAGCGCACTCGATCTGCAGCACCTGCTGCAGGCTGTACTGTCAATCGTCGAACGTGCATCGGCGGTCACGATGCAGTTCTACGGCACCGAGGCGTCGACCGAAAAGGCCGATGGCAGCCCCGTCACTTTGGCGGACCAGGCCTCCGAGGACGTGATCCTGGCCGCCCTTCGCCACCTGACGCCAGACATCCCCGTGGTGTCCGAGGAAGAAGCCTCGAAGGGCCTCACACCGGACGTGACAGGAGCACGCTTCTGGCTCGTCGATCCGCTCGATGGCACTAAGGAGTTCCTCAGCGGCAATGGCGAATTCACCGTGAACGTGGCGCTGATCGAGCATGGCGAACCGGTACTCGGCGTGGTCGCGGCGCCGGCCCTCGGCCGCGTCTATGCCGGCGCCGGCGCCGGAACCGCCACAGTCACGGATATGACAGGCACACACAGAATTTGCGTGCGCACGCCTCCGGAGGCGGGGCTCACGGTGGTTGGGTCACGCTCGCACGGCGATGCGGCGGCCATGCACGCCTTTCTCGGCGACCTGACGGTTGCCGCATTCAGGCCGGCCGGGAGTTCGCTGAAGCTGTGCCTGGTCGCAACGGGCGAGGCCGATCTCTACCCCCGGCTCGGCACCACGATGGAATGGGATATCGCTGCCGGTCATGCGGTGCTGGTTGCTGCGGGAGGCCACGTGCACACGACCGAGGCGAAGCCGTTCACGTACGGCAAGCCACATTACAGAAATCCGCATTTCGCGGCATTCGGCGGCTGGCGCATGAGCCACCCTGTGTGATCACAAAAAGCAACCCGCTGTTACGAATTAAGTTGGTTTAAGAATAGTTTCATAGTCATATGCGGCCCGCATTACGCATGGGTGCATTCAGTATCCGCGCTTCTTCGGGGAAAACAATGAAAAGCTTAAAAAAGTGCGCATTGGCAGGCACCATTGCCGCCGCTGTCGCAGGAGGACTGTTCGCTGGCAGCGCCGTTGCAGCAGAACCCGGCTTCAGCCCGGGCAGCAAGCCGATCTACGCTGTCCAGCCGGGGTTGCGTCCCAACGTCATGCAGCAGACAACGCTGCCGACCTGGAACTTCAAATACACCTATAACGGGCGTTCCTATTCCGATATTTTCGTGGGTACCGATCCCGCCGGCAACGCATCGACCACTGTGCCGGTCTATATCATTCCAGTCATCATGAAGTACGGCACGACCAAGGAATCGCCGCTCAAGAAGCTTCCGAACGGCAATACGGTGATCCAGAACATCGTCGCGTCGCCGATGTTCCAGAGCAGCGTCGACTTCGTGGAAGCTGGCACCGACCTCGGCACCACGCAGTATGTCGATGCTTTCCAGCGCGCCAGCCTTTGGGGCACGGTGAAGACCAACACCGGATACCACATTTTGCTCGGCGCACCGACAATCGAAGCACCCGTGACGCTGACTGTCCCTTCGGCCAACGGCCTGATCGGATCTGAGTTCGGCGTGAAGGTCATCGAAGCCAGCATCAACTGGTTCGATTCGCAAATTCCGGCATTGCTGAAGAAGTACAATATCCCGGCGAACTCGCTGCCGATTTTTGTCACCACGCAGACTTATCTGCTCCAAAGCACCAAGTCCGGCTGCTGCATCGGTGGCTACCACAGCTACACCGGCACGCAGGCCTACAGCCACTTCACCTATATCCAGAAAGCCGGGGTGTTCGCGCAGGACGTTTCCGCACTCAGCCACGAAGTGTCCGAATGGCTCGGCGATCCCGAGACGAACAACAACTCGCCTTGCGGAATCTACGAAGTCGGCGATCCGCTCGAAGGCGACGCGAATTACGGCGGCTATCCATACACGACGAATGGCTTCACTTACAACCTGCAGGACGAAGTCACGCCGACCTATTTCGGTGCTCCTGCGGCGACGTCGCTGAACGGCGCACAGACGTTCCAGCAGGGCAAGCTTGCCGTCTGCCAGAACGGGTCTTAGAGCATTTTCCGACCTTATTGGATCAGTGCGCTTGCCGGAAAATGCTCTAGCTCTTTGTTTTAGCGAGCATCTTTATCCGATAGGTCCCATCTGGTCGGATGATGCTCTAGCTGCAAACCGGCGCGCCTGTTCCTGATCGAGCAGGCGCGTTTCGACCGAAGTCAAAAGGCCGGAACATCGTGCACGATGCCCCAGCTTTCTTGCGACCAGCTTTCTTGCAAATGGATCCTAAGCGGCTTCCTGCACGACCACGCGCCGCCGCACGACCGCATTGGTCACCGGCATTGCCGCATAGGTGTCCTTGACCGCTTCGGTGAGCGTGACGCCTGCAAGGCTCGGCATCAGAAAACGGCCGAGCCGCTCCCACAGCGCGGATGCGCCCAGGATGAGGCGCCAGTTCGTCGGCGGTGTGAACAGCGACGTGTCGCGCCGGTCGGGGCGGAACATGGCGCCGGCGAGAAGACGGTCGATCTGGCCTTGCGAATACGGCTGGCCCTGCCCGAACGGCGTCGTCTCAACATGGGCCCACAAGCCCATCCGGTTCGGCGCCACCACCAGGATGCGACCATCATCCTTCAGGACACGCCAGATTTCGCGCAGGAGCCGCTCGTCATGCCCGCTCGGTTCGACGCCGTGAATCACCAATATCCGGTCGAAACTCAGGTCTGGAAACGGCAGGCGCATGGCCTCGATGGCGACACTTCCGCGAGCCGGCGCCGCAGGTAACGAATGGTGCGAGGACGTCGCGCCCACGCAGCGATAGGCATGGTAGCGCCAGAGTTCGAGAAAAGGCTCGGGGAAGCCGAGGCCGAGCACGGACAGGCCCGGCAATTCCGGCCACAAGGCCGCTATCCGGGCTCGCAGCACGCGCGCCGCGACCTGGCCGCGCGCAGTGAGATAGAACGAGGCTGCTGAAACCGTCTCGGCGCTCATCGTTTCAGGTGCTCATGCTGAGAAGGGTCGCCCAATAGCCCCGGCCTGCCCAATAGCGGCAGCGATACGCTTCCCTGCCGCCTCGAGCCCGCTGCCGCAAGGTAGCATCCATTGACCGAAAGTGGTGCCCATGACCGTGACAGTCCAGCCTGTCCCCATGCTGTCGGATAATTATGCGTGGCTGTTGCGCGACACCGATACCGGTGCGCTCTGCCTTGTCGACCCACCCGATGCGCCGGCCGCCATTGCCGCCGTCGATGCGGCGATGGCGGTGGGCGGCGGCCAGCTCGAGACCATCCTGCTGACCCATCACCACCCCGACCACACGGCCGGCGCCGACGCGGTCCGCGCGCAGTATGGCTGCACCATTGTGGGCGCGGTCCAGGACGCGCATCGCCTGCCCAGGCTCGATCTTGCCGTGCGCGAAGGCGACACGGTGCCATTCGGCGCGGCTCGTGCGGAGGTGATCGACACGCCCGGCCATACAAGCGGCCACATCTCGTTCTTCTTTCCAGACGGCGGTGTGCTGCTGTGCGGAGATACGCTGTTCTCCCTTGGATGCGGACGCCTTCTGGAGGGTACTGCGGAGGAGATGTTCGCCTCGCTGCACAAGCTGGCGGCATTGCCCGGCGATACCCTCGTCTGCTGCGGCCACGAATATACCGAAAGCAACGCGCGGTTCGCTGTTACCGTAGAGCCGGACAACGCGGCCCTTGCCGACCGCGCAGCTTATGTCCGCAGGCTCAGGCAGGCTGGCAAGCCCACCGTGCCATCGCGCCTGGCCGACGAACTTGCCCAAAATCCTTTTATGCGCGCGCGGGATGCAGCCGGACTGGCGCGCATCCGGGCGGAGAAGGACCGCTTTTAGTGCCTTGTTTTAGCGAGCATCTTTATCCGACGAGCCACCCCGTCCGGTCGGATGATGCTCTCGCGGTCAGGGCGGCTCGGCGGGCAGCTTGCGGGCCCGTCTGCCCATCAGGCGCTCGGCAACCAGGCCGCCGATCAGGATCAGCATCCACAATGCGGCGACGACGAATGCCTGATCGGACCGGCCGAGAAACGCGAAAACCAGCGCCACGCTCAGCAGCACCGTGCCGACGCCGATCAGGATCTTGCGCATCATGAAAGGACTATCCGGCCCTACTTGGAAAAAAAGCTTCGGAGCACGGCGCCGGCGACACCCATCTCGGCAGCGGTCTCGACAGACTGCGTCCCCGCCTCGCCCGAAAGATACGGCGCCAAGGCATGAGCCAGATTCGGCAATGTCAATGTCTGGAGCCAGATACGGCCGGGTCCTGTCAGCTCAGCCAGAAACAGGCCGTCACCGCCGAAGATCATGTTCCGCACGCCGCGGATGGTGGTGATGGCGAACCGGACGCTTTCCTCGAACATGCCGACATGGCCCGGATGCACGCGGATCACCTCGCCAGGAGCCAGATCGCGCTCGATCACCTCGCCGCCGAGTTCGACCCACGCCGTGCACCCGCCCGACAGGCGCTGCAGCAGAAAACCGTTGCCGCCGAAAATGCCCGCGCCGAGCGATTGCTGGAACCCGGTGCCGAGTTGCACGCCACGGGTGGCGCACAGGAAGCCGTGCTTGTGGATCATCAGGGCGCGGCCCGGCACCACCTGCAGCTCGACGATGTGACCGGGGATCTTGGCCGCAAATGCCACCACGCCCGTTGCATACGGCGCGGTATATTCCGTCATGAACAGGCCGCCGCCGGACATCGCACGGCCAATTGCACCGAGGAACCCTGTCGAGCCCGCCGCCGAAGTCGTCGTGTTCAATTCGATCCCGCCGGTCATCCAGCTGAGCTGGCCCGTCTCTGCGACAAGCGCCTCGCCGGGATCCAGTGCCACTTCGAGAACCGGCAGAGTGTGGCCGAGAATATGTGAGCGCATGCCGGCGTAGCCCTCCCCAGCGCCGATATTGCCCTGGCGAGACGAAATCGTCCAGCGACAGCCCTCCAGACGTTGTCCTTGGATCTGGTCCCGCCGCACCGGAACGTTACGCGCCGAACTCCGACAACAGCCGGTCGCGGTTGCCATCGAGCTTCGGCGCCGGCGTGCGTTGCCCATCGTCGTTGGCGGCGAAGGGAAACACCTTGACGGGATTGCCGACCATGCGCACGCCACCCGCCTCGACCACCATCCTGCGCGGTTCGACCTGGGGATGCGCCAATGCTTCCGCCACCGTATTGATCGGGCCCGCAGGAACCCCCGCGGTCTCGAGCACAAGGAGCCAGTGGTCGGCGGGGTGGGCTGACAGCGTCGCCTCGATCCCCGAGGCAAGCTTCTCGGCATATTCGAGGCGGCCTGCGTTCGTCGCGTAGCGCGGATCGGAAGCCCATTCCGGCTTGCCCAACGCGGCGCACAGCTTGCGGAACAGGCTGTCGTTGCCGGCCGCGATCACGATCGGCTTGTCCTGCGTGCTGAAGATGGCGAACGGCGTGATGGTGGCATGGCGGCCGCCCATCGGCCCGGGCACCGTTCCAGTGGCCATGTAGCGCATCGCTGCGTTCTCCATGAGCGACAGCTGACAGTCGAGCATGGACACATCCACCTTCGTGCCCTCGCCAGTGCGCGTCTTGTGGTGGAGCGCAGCGGCAATGCCGAGCGCCGTGTAGATGCCGGCACCAAGATCGCCGATCGACACGCCGATACGCGCCGGCGGCTGGCCAGGATGGCCGGTCACCGACATGACGCCGCCCAGCCCCTGAACGATCATGTCGTAGGCCGGCCGCTCGGACCACGGACCGGTATGCCCGAAGCCGGACGCCGCCGCGTAGATGAGACCGGGATGGCGCGCATGCAGCGTGTCCCACCCGAGCCCGAGCTTCTCCATCGTGCCGGGCCGGAAATTCTCCACCAGCACGTCCGCACCGACGAGCAGCCTGTCGAACACGGCGACATCGGCGGGGTTCTTGAGGTCGAGCGCGATCGACTCCTTGCCGCGGTTGATGGCTGCGAAATAAAGCGAATCGCCGTCCCTGAACGGCCCGTAGGCGCGGGCGTCGTCACCCTGCGGCGGCTCGACTTTGATCACCCGCGCCCCCAGCTCATGCAGCAGCATGGTGCAGTATGGCCCTGCCAGGATGCGCGACAGGTCGAGAACGACGACGCCCGCCAGCGGACCTGGCCGCAGCCTCGCCTGGTCATCGGCTTTTGATTGTTCCTGCATGCTTGTCTCCCGCGTTCGAGGCATGGATGCTGCGCCTGCGCACCCGGAACCGCGATGACTTCGGGCTTGTTTTGACTACAGCGAAGCCTGGTTGGTTTTGGGTTGCCTGGCTTGGCCCTCTATAACGCCTGGGAGTGCAGTCGGATGGGCGAGACTTTGGGCCTGACGCAGCGATCATGGCTCGACAGGCTGTGGGCCGGCATAGCCGACCGCGGCCGCGCTTTTGCCACCGTTCCCGGTGGTGACGTAGCGGGCGTCGACCGTGCCCAGCGGCTGGCGGCCTCCCTGATTTCGGAACGCGGTGAAGCCTCGGGTGCCGCAGTCGCCCGCGAACTCATCGCCTGCCTTGCCACGCTGTCGGCCGAGCAACAGCTCGAGTTGTTGCGCTTCATCGCCAAAGGCTTCGGCCCGGATGAGGCAAAGCTCCGTAGCGCCGCCGAAGCCTACCTGGCGGATCCGGCCCCTGACCGGGCCGTCAAACTGCACGAAGCCTCCGAGCCGGCCAGGCAGGAGCTGCTCCGGCGCATGAACATGGCGCCGGGAGGAACCGCGGCGCTGGTGGCATTGCGTCGCCTCCTTCTCTCGCACCTCAGGCGCGACCCCTCGCTCAAGCCGCTGGACCACGATCTCCGCCACCTTTTCGCCTCCTGGTTCAACCGCGGCTTCCTGGAACTGCGCCGGATCGACTGGGAGACCCCTGCCTCGGTGCTCGAGAAGCTGATCCGCTACGAGGCGGTGCATGAAATCGACGGCTGGAACGACCTGCGGCGCCGCCTGTTGCCCGACCGCCGGTGCTTCGCGTTCTTCCACCAGGCGTTGCCGAACGATCCGCTGATCTTCGTCGAAGTGGCCCTCACCAAGGGCCTGGCGGACGCCGTGCAACCGCTGTTGACGCCCGCTGCCGACGAGGCTGGACTGCCGCCGCGTGATGCCGACAGCGCGATCTTCTATTCCATCTCGAACTGCCAGGAGGGACTGCGCGGCGTGAGCTTCGGCAACTTCCTGATCAAGCAGGTCGTCGAGGAACTGAAATCCGAGATGCCGAAACTGAAGAATTTCGCGACCTTGTCGCCAGTTCCTGGTTTCGCGCGCTGGCTTGCCGCACAGGCAGCAGACGGGTTGCTGAACGACGAGGATTGTGCGGCAGCCACCGTTGCGTCCACCGAAGGATGGTGGCGTAGCGAGCGGGAAGCGTCGGGCCTGAAGCAGCCTTTGCTGCGCCTCGCGGCAACTTACCTGACGCGGCCTGCGGATTCCGAGAACGTCGACCCGGTGGCAAAATTCCACCTTGGTAACGGCGCGCGCCTGGAGCGGATCGACTGGCTCGGCAATACCGCACAACGCGGCCTCAACGAGTCGCACGGCATCATGGTCAACTACCTCTATGATCCGGAACAGATAGAAGCGAACCATGAAGCCTTCGTGCACACGGGCCGTGTCGCCCGGTCCGCCGAAGTGGACGCGTTGATGAAGCGGCCGCGCAAGGCCCGCACGTCAGGCACGCAGGAGAACGAGCCAGGAGGAGCGGTCATGAAAACACAGCACATAAAAGTCGATGAGGCGGTCGGGCAGGACCGTTCGACCGACCCGGCAACGGCAGCACCCCAAGCCACGCCATGAATGCGGTCGCCGGGACGACAGTCCGCGAACGGCTCAACAGCCAGCAGATCACCGGCTTCTGGGCGGCATGGGCCGGCTGGATGCTGGACGGGATGGACAGCTTCATCTACGCGCTCGTGCTCGCCCCAGCGATGCGCGAGCTGCTGCCACGATCCGGCTTCGCCGCCGGTCCGGCCGAGGTCGCGTTCGCCGGCTCACTGCTGTTCGGCCTCTTCCTTGTCGGGTGGGGCCTGTCGTTCATCTGGGGCCCGATCGCCGACCGCTTCGGGCGCACCCGCACCCTCGCCGGCACCGTGCTCATCTACTCAGTATTCACCGGAGCCGCAGCCTTTTCGGGCAATGTCTACGAACTCGCGCTGTTCCGCTTGCTTGCCGGCATCGGCATCGGCGGCGAGTGGGCGATGGCCGGGACCTACGTCGCGGAGGCGTGGCCGGAATCGCGCAGGCGGCAGGGCGCCGGGTATCTGCAGACCGGATACTACGCCGGTTTCTTCGTCGCGGCGGCGCTGAACTACACGGTTGGCGCAACTTACGGATGGCGCGCGATGTTCCTCTGCGGCCTGGCACCGGTGATCGTCTCAGTCGTCACGCTGCTGCGCGTGCATGAACCACCAAGGTGGGAGGCGGCACGCAACACTGCGCACCATCCGCCGCTACGCGCGATCCTCGTCGAGCCCTACCTCCGCCGCACGATCGTCAACACCGCCCTCGTGGCGATCGCAATCGTCGGGCTATGGGCGGGCGCGGTTTACGAACCGACTGCCGTGATCAAGCTGGCGACCGCGACGGGAATGTCGGCGCCCGACGCGCAACGCACAGCATCGCTCGCCACCGGCCTACTCTCCATCGGTACCATCATCGGCTGCCTTGCACTCCCACCAATCGCAGAACGCCTCGGGCGCCGCTGGACGCTCGCGGTCTATTTCGCCGGCATGGCCCTCAGCATCGCCGCAAGCTTCGGCTGGGCGTACTACCTCTCGCCGCAAACCGCATTGCCGGTCTTCATCGCAGCCCTGTTCGCGCTCGGAGTCTTCGGCGGAAACTTCGCGCTATTCAGCTTGTGGCTGCCCGAGCAATACGAAACGCGAGTGCGCGCAACAGCGTTTGCGTTCTGCACCTCGATTGGCAGGTTCTTCGGCGCAGGTGTGAATTTTGCGCTGGCAGCAGGCGTTCGCAGCATGGGGACGCTCGGCACACCGGTGGCACTGACGGCGCTCGCCTTCGCCGTCGGCCTGCTGATCATACCGTTTGCACACGAGACAACGGGGCAACGACTGCCCGACTGACCAGGTGATACTGAACCAAGTGATCCTGCCCGGGGCTCGGCATTCCGCGTCCGGGCAGGATCCGCTCAGTACATGTGCTGGCCGCCGTTGATCGACAGCGTAGCACCCGTCACGAAATCCGCATCGTCGGCGGTGAGGAAAAGCACGCCGCGCGCGATGTCGTCCGCCCGCCCTAGACGTCCCATCGGAATGCGCGAAATGATCTTCTGCAGCACATCCTCGGGGACCGCCCGGACCATGTCGGTGTCCACGTAGCCCGGCGCAATCGCATTGACCGTAATCCCGAAGCGCGCGCCTTCCTGCGCCAGCGCCTTGGTAAAACCGTGGATGCCTGATTTCGCAGCCGCGTAGTTGACCTGCCCGTATTGGCCCGCCTGACCATTGATCGAGCCAACATTCACGATCCGGCCAAACTTCTTCGCGCGCATGTTGTCGAAGGTCAGCTTGCACAGGTTGAAGCAGGAACCGAGATTGGTGTCGATCACAGCATCCCACATGTCGCGCGACATCTTGGCCATCACACCGTCGCGCGTGATGCCGGCATTGTTGACCAGGATCTCGACCGGGCCGTGCTGGCCGTGAATGATCTCCAGTGCTTCCTGGCAAGCAGTGAAATCGCCGGCATCGAACTTGATGGTCGCAATACCGGTCGCCGCCTTGAAAGCCTCGGCAGCCGCGTCATTGCCAGCGTAGCTCGCGATGACCTGCCGCCCTGCGCCCTTCAATGCCGTGCTAATGGCATAGCCGATACCTCTCGTGCCTCCGGTAACAAGTGCTACCCGTGCCATGGTCCCTCCCTCTGCCGGCTTGTTCTCACCCGACTTGTTGCAGACTGCCCTCATAAAAGCCTCTGCCCCAGGAAGCGCCAGGGGGCTTAACGAAGCCAGCATAGAGACAGCCAGCATTACCGTTCCGGTCTTAGCCGATGGCCTGTTCAGAAACTAGGCCACAGGTCCTTCTTCGGGGCGGGTGGCCCGCCTCACTGAACTATGCCGAAATAGAGGGTCGGCCGGATAGGCCATTGTTGCTGGGACTTAGAGCATTTTCCGACCTTATTGGATCAGGATGCCTGCCTGAAAATGGTCTTGCCGGCAACCGCTGAGCCCGAGTAGTGATGGAGGCTAGCCGTTAGGCTGCCTCCACCTTACGTTAACTATGGCTTAATGCTGAATACGGCGCCATAGCCGCCTGCGCCGCCGGCAGTCGTGCCATAGAAGCGGCCATTGACGAATGCCAGATCGCCCGCTGGATAGCCGCCGTCGTTGCCGTTCGTAAAGGCGTAGAGCGCCTTGCCTTTGCCGCTCTTTGGATTGAAGCTCATGATGGTACCGGCATTATTTGCCCCACCCGAGTTTGCCGCAGTGTAGAACACGTTGTTATAGACGACCAGCGCGGTGGACGCATACGCGCCGGTTACGAACGGATCGAAGCTGTAGACAGTCTTGGTGGCCCCGGTCTTCGGATCAGTACGATAGATCGAGCCATAACCGCTCGAACCGCCGCTGTCCGTCGTACCCCATAGCGCCCCGTCATAATAGACCGGGCTGGCATTCGGCGCCGTTGGAATGATGGCCAGGTCGACTTCAGTGCCGGTAGACAGATTGATGCTGTAAAGCACGCCGCCCTGCGAATAATTTCCGCCACTGGCGGTGCCATAAAGCACGTTACCGACCGCAATCGGCGCCGTGGTCGGCTGGCCCGCCGCGTTCTGCTGGGTAAACTGGTAGACCGTCTTCTCCTTGCCCGTCTTGGGATCAATGCTGAACACCGTGCCGAGATTGCTGTTCCCGCCCGTCATCGTCGTGCTATACAACAGGCCATTCACTTCGATGAGCGATGCATGTGGTGCGCCACCGTCAGCACCGTTGGTAAATGCATAAAGCGTCGTCAGCTTGTTTGTGTTCGGGTCGAGCACGAAGACGGTCCCCGCGCCACCCTGACCGGCAGAGGTGGTAGTGCCGTAGAATTTGCCTCTGTAAAGCAAGAGGCCTCCATTGGGGACACCCCCATCCACGCCGTCCTGAAAACTATACAGCGACGTTTCCACGCCGGTCTTGCGATCGATGCAGTAGATGTTCCCGTAGCTATAACCGAAAGTTGTCGTGCCGCACACGCTGGTGCCATACTTGATTACTCCGGAATAGGGAATCGAGCCGTCCAGTCCGGGTTGAAAATCGTAGACGGTCTTGAAGTTCGCGGCCTGCGCGGCTGTGGTCGCGAGGAATATAGCAAGGGTGGCAAACGCTTTCATAGGCTGAAGCCTTTACAGTTCATGAAGAGGATATTCTTCGTGCGGGTTGGTGGCACCGGCTGAGCATTGGCGTTCCTAGAGCATCCCTCAACCGAATGGGGGTAACCTGTCGGATAAGGATGCTCGCCAAAACAAAGAGCTAAGGTCTATCTCCGATCCACATCGGTTAGAAAAAGCTCTATGGTTGAAATATTTCGGCCGCGGCCGGTCCAGATTGCGCAAATCCGCCTTGCATGAGCACACGGCCGTCCTGCAGCGTCACGGCGGTGGCGTTCTCGCGTCCAATATTCATCGGCGCGACATTCACGTAGGCACGACGACTTGGGATATAGCGCACAGCGCTTGAGACGCTCTGCACGCTGCAATTATCGGTGCAGCCGCCGGCGATCAGGACAGAACCATCGCTGAGTACGGTGGTGGCAGGATAAATTCTGTCTACGCTTTGGTGTGTCTTTTTCCAAGACGCGGTCTTCGGGTCATAAGTCTCACCGATGCCCGTGTGCCCGCTGGAATCTGAAGGTGCAGCGAGCACCGTGCCATCCTTCAAATTTGCTAAAGGCATGCCAAAGTTGTTGACGCGGTCAGGTTTTGTCAGCGACCAGGTCCCACGCTTGACGGAGTAAACCTCCGACGGGACATAATCGCCGGCTTCGAGCACGTCGCCATTGGACAAGGTGACCGCGCTCGAGTAGCGCCGGCCGTATGACATCGCACCCGTAAAGGTCCACGTCCCTGTTGCCGGGTTCCAGATTTCACAGCTTGTCAGCTGGTTGCTGACATCCGGCGTCCCGCCCGTGACGAGCACGCGGCCATCCTGGAGCAGCGTTGCTTCATGACCGAACCGGGCCTGATTCATGCTGCCCGTACGGGTCCAGGTATTGGTCTTCGGATGATAGATCTCGGCAGATGCTAGCGGCTGAGGGTAGGCGCTATTGGCCGTGCCCCCTACGACCAGAACGCTACCGTTTGGCAGCAGGGTCGCCGTCGCCTGATCGCGTGGCGCGGACATGCTGGGGCCAGTTTGATACGTGTCGGTCTTGGGGTCGAAAAGTTCAACCAGGGTAAGAACACCTTGGTACCCTTCGCCTCCAGCCACCAGAACACGGCCGTCCTGCAGAAGCGTTACGGTCTGGGTCTCTCTGCCTTCGCCCGGATCATTGATGACCGTCCAAGTTCCGGGCTTGGCAGCGCGGGCCGGAACGCACGCAGTCGTATAGGCGAGGGTAGCGATGGTGGTGAACAGTACAATTTTTTTCAGCATAGCTGCTTTGCTCCGGTTGTCAGAGGCCGAGCTACAGCACCGTGCTGACAGATGTCATTCACGGATTTCTAAAGAACCGAATACGATCTATTAACACATTGATATCTCTATGAGGCGTGGTTGATTTCGTTGACCCCTTCGCCGTGTAGGCTTAGCCTACCAGCATGTCGACGACCGCCCCGTCCCGTCGTGAAATCAAAGCGATAAATCGTCAAACCTGTGGCCCGGACAACGATCTGAGCAGCGCCCAGGGCGACGGCAGTGTCAGGCCGGATGCCGGCCTCTTAGCGGCCTCAAGCGCACCAAGGCTATTTCGCGCCGGCCGAATTGAATACAATGAGGCGCGGTTCATCCTCCTTGTAGATGGCCAGCGCCGTGCGCTCGAATCCAAGCCTCTCGTTCTGCTCTACACCTTGCTGCGGCATGGCGGCGCGGTTGTAAGCAAGCAATCCTTGCTTGAGGCGGTTTGGGGCAATGCTGACCACACATCGGCGGCCTCGCTGGCTAATGCGATTTCCAAGATCCGGGCCGCCCTCGGCGAAGCTGGTCGCGACTTGATCGAGGCGGTGCATGGCAGCGGCTACCGGATCAATGCGGTCGTAGATATCGTCGACGCGCCGAAGCAGCCGGCCCTATCCATCGTGTTGCGCGCCGGCGACGCCGTGCCGCATCGGCGCGATTGGCGCCTGATCGGAGCCACCGGCGATGCCCGGCCGGAGCGATCCTGGCTGGCGTTGCAGGACGGTACGGGTGCACAGAGGGTTTATAAATTCGCGGAATCGGCAGACGATCTGGCCCGCCTTCGACGGGTGGCCGAGGCCTCACGCACGCTGCAGCGCACGCTCGGCGCCCGTGACGACCTGGTTGCGGTGGAAGACCGCCAGTTCGTCAAACCGCCCTTCACGATAGCGACCGCCCGTTCCGGGGTCGATCTAGCCCGTTGGGCGGCCGCGCGAGGCGGTCTCGCCACCGTGCCGTTAGAGGCGCGTCTCGATATCATAATCCAGGCTTCCCGCGCACTGGCCGCTGCGCACTCCGCAGGTGTGCTTCATGACGGGCTAAAACCCGCCAACATCCTGGTGTCGTCCACGCTGGAAAAAGGCGCCAGAGTGCGTCTGGTCGACTTTTCCGGCGCACCCGCCGCGCAGCACAACGTCGAAGCTTCGTTGCCCGAGCCACTTGGTGCCGTAACCCCTTACACGGCCCCGGAACGGGCCGATGCCACCGCCACGATCGCGACCGACGTCTATGGCCTAGGCGTGTTGTTGTACCAGATGGTCATCGCCGACCTGACCAAGCCTTTGACCATCGGCTGGGAAGGCAACCTCTGTGACCCAATCCTGCGGCAAGACATTGCAGCGGCGGCTGCGGGCGACCCGACTCGCCGGTTGGCCTCAGCCGGCGACCTCGCCGAGCGCCTTGTAGGGTTGGCAGCGCGCCGAGCGGAGTTTGAAGAGCGCGCGCTTGCGCACAGGGACGCCGCGCGTTTGCGGGCGCAGGCAGAGCGCGCGCGAGTGAGGCGACCTTGGATCGTGGCGGCCGCTTGCTCCATTGTCGTTGGGTCCGGCCTGGCCGTCGGGTTCGCCATTCGCGCCGTGCACGACCGGGACATGGCGCGGCGCCGTGCTGAACTTGCCCAGTCGGTTAACGCGTTCCTAACCGTGGATTTGCTGGGCCGCGGTGATCCCGCATTGTCCGGCAAGCCCGATGAAACGCTGATGCAGGCGGC
>CAZZVF010000029.1:10920-16468 GCA_964657355.1 uncultured Buchnera sp. | reverse complement strand
CCCAACCGCCACCGCCCCAACCGCCGCCACCATAGCCGTGGCCACCGCCAAAGCCGCCTCCGAAACCGTGGCCGACTGATGGACCGTGACCGCCACCTCCGCCCCACGCAGCGTCAGCGACCGACGGCAAGGTGGAACCGGCTAGGAAGACCATTGCCGCTCCAGCAACGGTGACGAGCAAGGAACCCCTGAGAACACGCATGATCAGCATCTCCGCGAGTAACATTCACGCCGGATTAGCCGGCTCCGATTATTCACATCGTGCTGGATTGCGGCGGGTCCGAGGCATCTATGGTAACAAAACGGTGCTACCGGTCGTCTCGCGGGCTTCCAGCGCCCGGTGCGCCTCTGCGGCCTCCTTGAGCGGGAAGCTTTGGTTCACCGAGGCGTGAAGTCCGCCACTCGCGAGGGTGCTGAACAGATCGTCGGCCATGGCGACCAGATCGGCTCGCTTGGCGCTGTAGGTGGCAAGGCTCGGGCGGGTGACGAACAGGCTTCCCTTGGCGCCCAGCGTGGACAGTTCGAACGGCGGCACGGCACCCGAGGAACTCCCGAAACTGACCATCAGCCCAAGCGGCGCCAGACAGTCCAGGCTGGTCTGAAAAGTGTCTTTGCCGACGCTGTCATAGACCACGGGCACCATGGCGCCCCCGGTGATCCGCTTCACTTCGGCCGGCAGGTTGTTGTGACCGACCAGCACATGCGCCGCGCCGTTCTGTCGCGCCAGTTCGGCCTTTTCCGCGGTGGAGACGATCCCGATCACATTCACGCCGAGATGACGCGCCCACTGGCACATGAGCAGCCCAACACCGCCGGCCGCCGCGTACACCAGGATCGTCTCGCCCCGCTTCACCTTATAGGTGCGATGCAGAAGATACTGCGCCGTAAGCCCCTGCAGCATGATCGAGGCTGCAATTGTGGTGTCGATGCTGTCGGGAAGCTTGATCAGGCGGTCGGCCTGGATGACCCGGTGCGTCGCGTAGGCACCGAGCGGACCCGCATAGGCGACACGGTCGCCCTCGGCGACGCCAGTGACGTCAGGTCCGATCGCGGTGACGACGCCGGCACCTTCCTGGCCGATGATGGCGGGCAAAGCGGGGAGTTTGTAGAGGCCGTTGCGAAAGTAGACGTCGATGAAGTTGAGGCCGATCGCCTCATGCCTGATGAGCGCCTCGCCCGGACCTGGGTCTGGCAGGGGTACATCCTCCCATCGGAGTACCTCCGGTCCGCCGGTCGCATGAAGTCGCACAGCCTTGCTCATGAAAATCCTTCTCCGTCGTGGAGATCAGGCTGCCGTTCGACGGCAGCGTTGCTCCAACGCGAGCAGCCAGGTTTTTGTCAAAAGTCCCTCGCCACCGGAATAGCCGCCGATGCCGGTGCTGGCGACGACACGGTGGCACGGTATGATAATGGGGATGGGATTACATGCATTCGCCGTGCCGACGGAGCGTGCCGACCCGCCCGCCTCGGCGGCGATGGCGGCGTAGGATCTTACGGTGCCATAGGGGATTGCCTGGAGGGCTTCCCAGATGCGGCGACGGTAGGCCGTGCCCGCAGGGGCGAGAGGCAGGATGAAATCCTGCAGCTCCTCATCGAAATAGGCTTGAACCTGGTCCCGTCCCCGCCGCAACAGCTCCGTCGAATCCTGGTCCCGCCCAAAGCCCCAGTCGAGCGCGACGATGGCGCCGTCTTCCTCGGACAAGGTCAGCGCGCCCAGCGGCGTATGGAACGAGAGCTGCGCCATCGGGCCCCGTACTACGACGATGGCCGCCGTCTGGCCATAGGCTATGGAACTGGCCTAGCGGACGAGGACCTGAGAAGCGTTAAGAACCCGACACTGCGTTTAGGAGCGCCATGCATTCGCCACCAACGGACGACCCTCCCCTGTTCTACGACATCCATGTCTTCGCCTGCACCAACAGGCGACCGGACGGGCATCCGCGTGGCAGCTGTGCCGCACGCGGTTCGGAGAAGCTGCGTGACTACATGAAGGTGCGGGTCAAGGAACTCGGCCTCAAACGGGTGCGGATCAACACGGCCGGCTGTCTCGATCGATGCGAACTCGGGCCATGCCTCGTTATCTACCCGGAGGGCGTCTGGTACAGGATCGACAGTACGGTAGACGTGGACCGCGTGCTTGCCGCGCATTTGGTCGAAGGCGGCCGGGCTGCGGAGCTGATGCTTCCGGCGTGAAATCGTTGAAGCGGCACCCTCCGGCATGTCGCCGGCTTGCGCTTGAGGACCATGCATGACCGGGGCTGGAGACACGATTTTCGCCGTAGCCAGCGGTGCCGGCAAGGCGGCCGTTACCTTGATCAGGATCACGGGCCCAGACAGTGGTATGTTGGTGTCGCGTTTGTGTGGCCGCCTGCCAACTCCTCGCCGTGCAGCTCTGCGAACGCTGCGAGGCCAGGATGGAGAGGTGCTTGATCGCGGCATCGTCGTGTGGATGCCAGGGCCAGCGAGCTACACAGGCGAGAATACAGCCGAATTGTCGCTGCATGGCGGTGAAGCGGTGCTGTCGGCGGTGAGTTCTACCTTGCTCGCCGCAGGCGCACGACCTGCGGAGCCGGGCGAGTTCACCAGGCGGGCTTTCCTTGCAGGACGAATGGACCTTCTTGAGGCAGAGGCCGTCGGTGACCTTGTCGCGGCGGAAACGGATGCACAGAGGCGGCAGGCGCTTCGCCAGCTTGAGGGTGTTCCGTCCAGGTTGGTAGCGGGCTGGGCAAGCCAGCTCCGGACCGCTTTGGCCCACCAGGAAGCATTGATCGACTTTCCCGACGAAGGGCTTCCAGCCGATGTCGAGCATGCCCTGGCAAACGATCTCCAGAACCTGGTGGGTGACATGGAGCAGCATACCGACGCGGCGGCGAAGGGCGCAAAGCTCAGGCAAGGGCTGGTCATCGCGGTGGTTGGGGCGCCAAACGCAGGCAAGTCGTCGCTCGTGAACCTGCTGGCCGGGCGCGACATGGCCATCGTATCGCCAATTGCCGGCACGACACGGGACACGCTCGAAGCCATCGTGGAGATCGAAGGCGTTAAGGTCACCCTCGTGGACACGGCGGGGCTGCGCGAGGCTCGCGACGAGATCGAAGCCGAAGGCGTGCGGCGAGCACTGGCCCGCGCGGCCGGTGCCGACCTGGTGCTCCGCGTGTTCGATGCCAGGGAGCCTGCACCAACCTGCGACGTGGGTGACTTGCTCGTCGCCAACAAGATCGACCTCGTGGCTCCTCCTGACGGCGTCGTCGGAATTAGTGTTCTGTATGGCGAAGGCCTTGAGCACCTGCGGACGACATTGTCAGGTCATGTGAAGCAACTGGCACACCCTGGATCGGGTCCGGTGCTTTCGAGCGCCAGGCATGCCGCTTCGTTGCGCGATGCACGATCGGCTATTGCAGCAGCTCTGGTGCAACCTGCAGCCGAGCTTCGCGCAGAGGAACTGCGACTCGCCATGTCGGCACTCGGCCGTATAACGGGCCGGATCGATGCAGAAGCAGTGCTCGACACCATCTTCATGAGCTTCTGCATCGGCAAATAGGGTTTCTGAGCGCCATGCTTGATGTCGATGCAAAATGGGACGTGATCGTCGTCGGTGGCGGCCATGCCGGGACGGAAGCCGCCGCCGCCGCTGCCAGGGTAGGCGCCAAGACCCTGCTGCTGACACATCGGCGATCCACGATCGGCGAGATGTCGTGCAATCCTTCGATAGGCGGTATCGGCAAGGGCCATCTCGTCAGGGAAATCGACGCTCTGGACGGCATCATGGCTGGGGCTGCCGATTTGGCCGGCATCCACTTCAAGCTGCTGAACCGGAGCCGTGGTCCGGCGGTGCGCGGTTTGCGCGCCCAGGCGGACAGGGTGCTCTACCGGCAAGCTGTCCAACGCCTTCTCGCCGAAACACCGGGCCTCGACATTGTCGAAGACGCCGTCGAGGATTTGATCCGCGACAAATCGGGCCGTCTGATTGGTGTGGTGACCGAGAGCGGCCGGCGTATCGGCTGTGCGGCGTGCGTGCTGACAACCGGCACGTTCCTGCGGGGCGTCATTCACATCGGGCTCGAGCAGCACCAGGCTGGCCGGGCGGGCGAGGCGCCGTCCATCGGACTGGCTCGAAGCCTCGCAGGCCTGGGCCTACCAATGGGCCGGCTGAAGACCGGCACTCCGCCTCGCCTCGACAGGGGATCGATCGAATGGGACGGGATGGCGCCCGATGAGGGCGATGCCGAGCCAGAACCATTCAGCTTCATGACCGCGCGCATTGAAGCCCCGCAGATCGAGTGCCGGATCACCGCGACGACCGAGGCGACGCATCGGGTCATCCGGGAAAACCTGCATAGATCAGCGCTGTATGGCGGTGCGATCAGCGGCCGCGGTCCACGGTATTGCCCGTCCATCGAGGACAAGGTGGTCCGGTTCGCAGACCGGGCCCGCCATCAGATTTTTCTCGAGCCAGAGGGGTTGGACGACACTACAATCTATCCGAATGGCATCAGCACCAGCCTTCCCGCCGACATCCAGGCATTGCTGATTGCCACCATCCCAGGCCTTGAGAATGCGAGGATCCTTAAGCCTGGCTACGCCATCGAATACGACTACATCGATCCGGTCTCGCTAGACGCCTCGCTCGAGCTACGCGCCCTGCCCGGCTTGTTCCTGGCCGGCCAGATCAATGGCACGACGGGGTATGAAGAAGCTGCTGCTCAAGGCGTTCTGGCCGGCATCAACGCGGCGCGAAAAGCCGGCGATCAGAAGGCGCTCAATCTCGACCGGGCATCGTCCTATATCGGCGTTATGGTCGACGATTTGACGACACGCGGCGTCAGCGAGCCATACCGCATGTTCACCTCGCGAGCCGAGTTTCGACTTAGCCTCCGGTGCGACAATGCCGATCTGCGGCTGACACCTCTTGGTCTGGCGGTCGGCTGCATCGGAAAGGACCGCGCGGCCGCGTTTGCAAAGCATGAGGCAGGTGTAGTGGCGGCACTCTCAGACGCCCGTGCCCAGCACCTTAGCCCACAGGCCCTTGCGGCGGCGGGCGTTACCGTCAAGCGCGACGGGATCCCACGCGACGCACTCGATGTTCTCGGCCGCGGTTTCGACGAGGCGCGGCTGCGCACAGCCTTTCCATTCCTAAGACACCTCGACGAGCGGGTGCGCCTGCAACTCGAGATCGAGGCTCAATACCGCGGGTATCTTACGCGGCAGGAGGCGGAAGTTCGTCAGTTGCGGGCGACCGACACGGTCATGATCCCGGCTGAGATCGACTACGGCACGATAGGTGGCCTTGGAACAGAGGCCTGCGACGTCCTGAGGCGCACGAGGCCTGCGACGCTCGGTGCACTGAGCCGGACTCCTGGGATCACGCCGCCGAACGTCATGGCCGTTGCCGGCTTTTTGAGGCGGCGCGAGGGCAATTGTTTCACGTGAAACAACAGTCGCCCAATGTTTCACGTGAAACAAAACGCCTCCGGAAAGGGGCGGACCCATGTCGCCCGCCCCTCCCAGCATAGCGTATCTTGTCATCTTATCGAGCGGTTCGCTTAGCGGA
>CAZZVF010000029.1:0-10910 GCA_964657355.1 uncultured Buchnera sp. | reverse complement strand
ATGTTTCACGTGAAACAACCGCCGTGGCAGACTCGGAAAAGCTACGCGAGCTATTCATTGTTTCACGTGAAACAACGCAGCGATTGGCCATCTATGCCGACCTGCTTCTTAGGTGGAACGAGAAGATCAACCTGATCAGCCGTGACAGTGAGACACAGCTCTGGTCACGGCACATTGCCGATTCGCTTCAGCTGATTGAGTTGATCCCCGGGAATGTGAAACACGCGTTAGACATTGGCTCGGGTGCTGGTTTCCCCGGGCTTGTCGTGGCCATTGCTACCGGAATTTCTTTTCATCTGGTTGAGGCCGACAAACGCAAGGCGGCATTCCTGCGCGAGGCCGCGCGGCAAACCGGCGCGCCGGTGACGATCAGCGCACTGCGTGTTGAAGCCGTTGAAGCGACTGCGCCGCTCATTACCGCCCGGGCACTGGCTCCGCTCACGTCCCTGCTCGACATGGCTGTGCCACACCTCGACCCCGCTGGAGTTTGCCTGTTTCCGAAGGGCGTCGATGTCGACCGTGAATTGACCGATGCGCGTGTCCTGTGGAACATGCGCGTCGAACGGCACCCAAGCCGTATCGACCCGCATGGTTGTATTTTGCGGATCAGCGAGGTGTCGCGTGTCTGAGACAAGCGGCGCGAGCCGCCGCAACAAGAGTGCCAATCGCGTTCTCGCCATCGCCAATCAGAAGGGCGGCGTGGGTAAAACTACGACAGCCATCAACCTGGCAACGGCTCTTGCCATGGTTGGCAAGTCTGTCCTGCTGGTCGACCTTGATCCACAGGGAAATGCGTCGACTGGCCTGGGTATCGATCGCCATCAACGGCGCTCGGGCACTTACGCCATGCTGGTGCACGGCAGTGATCCTATGCTGCTCCGGCAAGCGACCCTGGTGCCGAACCTGGACGTCATTCCAGCCGATCCTGACCTTGCAGGAGCGGAGGTGGAACTGGTCGGCATGGATCGGCGTGAGTTTCGCTTGCGCGAGGGTCTCGCGGGATCATCCGTCGCGCACTATGATGTTGTCATCATCGACTGCCCACCCAGTCTTGGTATGCTGACTTTGAATGGTCTGGTCGCCGCCGATGCTGTGCTCGTGCCGCTGCAGTGCGAGTTCTTTGCCCTCGAAGGCATCAGTCAGCTGGTTCGAACGATCGAACTTGTCAACCGAAGCTTGAATCCAAGGCTGACATTGCAGGGCATCGTGCTTACGATGTTCGATCGCAGAAACAATCTATCGGACCTCGTTGCCGCGGATGCGCGAAGCTTTTTTGGCGACCGCGTCTACGACACCGTCATCCCGAGGAACATCCGGATCTCGGAAGCTCCGAGCCACGGCAAGCCGGTCCTGCTCTATGACAAATCATCCGCGGGCGCCCTGGCCTACACGAGGCTCGCAGAAGAACTCATTCGGCGCGAAATGAAGGTGGCGGCATGAGTGGACGTGACACGGGTGCCAGGCTTGGCCGCGGGCTAGCGGCGCTGATGGGCGATCAGCCCCGCGGCGAAGGCGTCGAAGCCCCAGGCGCTCGGATGTTGACAATCACCGCCATCGAACCAGGTCCCTTTCAGCCGAGGACGAATTTCACGCAAGGCGCGATGGAAGAGCTCGTTGAGTCCGTCAAAGCGCACGGTGTTCTGCAGCCGCTCCTCGTTCGCCAGCACCCTCAGCAACACCGGAATGGACAGGCCGAGCGCTACCAGCTGATTGCCGGCGAGAGGCGTTGGCGGGCGGCGCAGCAGGCGGGACTCCATGAAGTGCCGGTTCTGATCCGGCAGCTGTCCGACAGCGAGGCGCGTACGGCCGCTTTGGTTGAGAACCTGCAGCGTCAGGACCTGGACCCCATCGAAGAGGCGGAGGGGCTGCGCAAGTTGCAGGAAGAGTTCGGCCTGACCCAGGAAAAACTTGCTGAAGAGGTCGGTAAGTCGCGCAGCTACATTGCAAATAGCACCCGGCTACTAGGGTTGCCGCAATCCGTCAGGGCCGCTGTCCAAAGTGGCGAATTGTCAGCCGGTCATGCGCGCGCGCTGCTCGGCCATTCGGACCCTGAAGCAGCCGCAAGGATCGTGATCGCCCGCGGCCTGAACGTGAGGCAAACCGAAGCCTTGGCTGCCGTCCGGGGCGCTGGCGACACAGCCACACAAAAGCGCGTATCGACGAA
Source organism: uncultured Buchnera sp. (assembly GCA_964657355.1). Lineage (GTDB taxonomy): Bacteria > Pseudomonadota > Alphaproteobacteria > Acetobacterales > Acetobacteraceae > BOG-908. The sequence goes on along the minus strand of CAZZVF010000029.1, from coordinate 8,746 downwards.
CAAGGATCCGGAGACGGCGGCCCTGGAGCGCGACCTATCCGAGCGCCTCGGGCTGCGGGTGCAAATCAATTTCGATGGCAAAGGCGGCAATGTCGCCGTCCATTACAAAAGCCTGGATCAGCTCGACAGTCTGCTCGCCTTGCTGAACCGCTAGAGCTATTTCCGATCCACGTCGATCGGAGATAGCTCTAGGCGCTGCCGTTAAGCCTGGCTAACGGCTCTTCTTGTATAGTTTGCTGGCAATTTCGAAGATTTCCTGCGGCGCATAATCCGGCGCAAAGGCGCCGTAATTGCCGTCGAGCTCAGGGATCTTGCCCCCTTCCGGATGGCCGTCCACCACTTCGAGGTTGCCGGGCGGATCGCCGGGGAGTGCCACTTCATCGTTAGACCAGACGCCCGCCATTTCCTGGTAGTCGTCCGGGCTGAACCGATACAGCCGCCGATGGCTGCCCTCGTTCAGGTATTTCTGGCACTCCGGAACCTTGCTGAGGTCGATGTTCGGGGTTGGCAGCATCTTCTCGATTTCGACGCCGGTGAGCTTCTTCAACGCCAGTGCATAGGCGTGGGCGTGGACAGATCCGCGAACCAGCAGATAGCCGCAGACCTCGCGGCCGGTCGCTTCCGTCATGGTCTCGTAAACCCTGAGCTTGTGGATACGGGCGCCGCATTCGAGATGGAAGTTGTGCAGCAAGTCGATGATCAAGTTACCCGTCGTGGTAACCATGTCCATGTTCCAGGAGGCGGCATTGCTGTTCATCGGCATGGCGCCGCCGCCATTCGACAGGAAACTGCCGGCGAGCCGCACGTCCTGCATGTCGGCGAACGGCGCCTTGGAGATGTCGACATTCTCCTTGGAGTTGCCCGGGCCGCAGTTCAGCATCGAAACGCCCGTGCTGACGAGCTCCACATGGCCCAGCTCCTCGGCGAAGATGCTCGAAACGAGGCTGTAAAACGGCCGTAGCTTGGACTTGTTGCGGAAATTGAAGCTCTGGAACATGTAATTTCCGAGCGTCGACATCTCGCCGTATTTGCCGCCCAGAAGCTCCTGCAAAGCTGCTGCGGCATTCGGCTCAGGCTTCTTTGGCTGCGGCAGTTCCGCCTGCAGCCGGTCAATGCGCATGAACATGGGTTGTCGTCTCCACCGTGGGCGACAGTCCTACGGCTAACGTCACCGCTAGTTTCGCCTTCCACTCCTCCCATTGCCGCGACCGCGCCAGCCTTCGTAATGAATGACCAAGTCTTCGGACACTTTAGTGTAATGGCGCGGGGTTGAGACGACTTTCCCGACGCCACGTGAATAAAGCGCCAGACTTCCAACTCCTTGTTGCAAACACAGTCGTAAAGGTCACGTTCGTCTACCGCTAGCCCGCAAGCTGGGTATGGCAACCGCGCCCCGCGCTCACTCGCAGGGATCAGGGACGGACAGGTCGGGCGGTGCCGTGTTGGTGTCGGATGTCTGCGACTGGTGCTGGAGGCGGCTCACCTGCTCGAGCAGGCATTTGTCATCGTTGCTGACATCGTCGGGGTGTTGTGCGGCGAGCCCGGTCGCTAGCCCATTTGGCAGGAGTTTCTGGCTGGCATAAAAACTCCCTGTCGTGCCTGCAGCAGCAAAAGCCACGCGACGGTGCGCGATCGATGCAGGCCGCGCTGCAAGGGCTTGCGGTGCGTCTCGCAAAGCATCGGAGAGCTCTGTCAGAGCAGTCTCGCGTTCCTCCGCGCCGTGCCGTTCCACCCGCGCTGTAAGGACGGCCGCGCATGCGTTGCTGCATGCCGACAGTGCTTCGTTGCGCAGCACGACGTGGCCGACATCCACGGCATCACCGGCGCGAACCGTGAAGGAGACAGGCGTCGTGCGGGGACCGAAACTGTAGGCTTCCTGGCCAGTGCCATCGTTGTCACGCGCTACGGCAAGGATGTAGCGGCCTGGTGGGACAAGCCGGAACGCCGGCGCTGCGCCGGTCTCGAACCAGAACGGCACATCGCCCTTGCCGCGCACATGCATGTTGCTGTTCAAACTGCGGAATTGCAGCGCCTGTAAAACGCCAGCAGAGCGTGATTGCAACGGCAGGCGCTCTCCATCGACAAATACGATGGCGCTTCCTCCGCGTGGGTCGGACTTCGGGTGGAACGCCACCGGCGGCGGAAAAGGGCGGGCTACGCAGCCTGCAAGGCCTGCGAGAAGCAGGATCACGATCGGCGTTCGCATGCATGAAGTCCTGGCGTTGCATTGGAATGGTAAGGGCATGGGCCGCGTCGCGTCGATCAGCGAAAATGTGCTTTTGCTCAACGGTATGCGCCTTCGCTGGATGAGCGCGCGGAACTGGCGCGTCTTCGGGCGTGGCCCTGTCTCGCCAGTGTCGTGACGAAGCGGCGGGCGAGTAATTCCTGCCGCGCGCCGGTTTGCTTGCAGGCGAGCTCGGTGGCACGCGCCTCACCGATGGCTGCAAGAAGCGCCTCCTCGGGCCAGAGCGCGAGTGCCGCAATCATGCCGGGGATCGTCCGAAAAAAAACTGGCGGCCGCATGGCGCGTACTGCATCGGCCGCCGATTGCCCCTGCGCCATCTGCAGGCGCGCCTGATGTAATTTCTGCAAATGCGACAACGCCATGCGCATCAGTGCCACCGGATTAAGCCCGTCCGCGATTGCAGCTTCCACCGCGGCATCGGCCGTCCGAAGGTTGCCGGCGGTCGCAGCGCTCATGGCTTCGTCGCCCGACGCCGTCGAAGCGTCACCCGTGGCGGAGCGTGCCGTGTCGAGATCAATCGTGCCGTTTGGACCCACCAGCAGCACGAGCTTCTCGATCTCGCCACGCACCACGGAGCGATCTCCCCCAAGCGTTTCGGCGAGCCAAGCCAGCGCGTCATGCTCGACCGAAATCTTGTCGGCCGCGAACATGCCTCGCATGAGGTCGTCGAGCGCCCTGCCTTCCTCCGGATAACAGGCGATCGCCGCCGCATCCTGGGTATTTTCAGCCAGCGTCCGGAGCTTGCCGCGGCCAAGAGCAGGAGCTTCGAGAACGATGAGCGCATCGCCTGCGGTCTTCAGTGCGGCCAGCAGGAACGGCACGATCGCGTCCGTCACCTCACGCACGCGGATGACCCGCCTGCCACCGATCATGGACAAGGCCGCCATTTCGCCGCCGATCTGCGGCCATCCGTCGCGGTCCAATTCGGCCACGCGAAACGGATCGTTGAGTGTGCCTGCAATGCACTTGGTCAGCGCCTGGGCACGTTCGCGTATCAGCCCTTCGTCGTCGCCGTAGAGCAGCACGAGGCGCGCCGCACCCGGATCCCGCAGGAAAGCGCTGGTGCCGCGAGCGTCTATCTTCATGCGTGTGTTTGCAAAGCTCTAGGTATATTCAGGATGTTTGCGAAAGAAAATGCCGAGCGCTTGGACGATCTGGTCGGCGATCGCTTCGCCCATGCGATGCTGGGTCGCGTCCTCCTCGAGATCCGAATAGAAAAACTGCTCGTCGATGATGTTGTAGCCATCGACGGAGCGTACCTTGCCCGATGCGAGCTGCGCTCCGGCCGGGCCAGCGGCACGCAGAGCCCAGGTTGCGGTTGCGATGTCGCGCGTACGCGTAGACGAGTTGTCGCTCTGGATGCCGAGGCCCTCGGTGCCTTCGGTATAGAAGATCGCCAGCACGTATTTCTTTGCAACGTTGCTGTCCGTGCCTTCCAGTCTCTGCTGCAACGATTGGCGCAGCAACTGACCGTAGCGGTTCGGAATGATATCGACGAAGACCGCGCCGAGCTGTGCCTCCTGTCGTCCCCCACCGCCATAGACCGGATGGAATCCGCAGCCGCTGCAGATTGCAGCAAAAGACAACGCAAGTGCCCGCCTGGTTAAGTTCATCCCGCCACCACGAAATTTACGATGCGATCGGGAACATGGATACGCTTCACGATGCGTCGTCCGTCCAGCTGGCGTGCGACATTCGGCTCCGCGAGCGCCGCTGCAATGACGGTTTCCGCATCCGCGCCCGGTGCCACTTCGATGGTGCCACGGAGTTTTCCCATGATCTGCACCGCAATCGTGACGGAGTGTGCCACCAGCAATGTCGCATCCGCCGTTGGCCACGCGCCTTGAGCTAGCAGGCCTTCACCGCCGGTGCGTTGCCAGATCTCCTCTGCGAGATGCGGCATCATCGGCGCCATCAGGCGTGCGAGCGTTTGCAATGCCTCGTGGCGTGCGGCCGTCATGGGCGCTGGCGGCGCGGTACGATCCGCGTCGGCGATTGCACCTGCAAGTTCGTAGATGCGGGCGACCGCAACGTTGAACGCGAACGTCTCGAGCGCTTCTGTGACACCCGCAATGGTCCGGTGTGTGGCACGGCGCAAGGCGAGTGCTTCCGGGCTCGAAGCGTCGCCCATCACCGACGAAAACCCGGGACCTGTTTCGGTCAGCCGGAACAGACGTTGCACGAACCGGTAGGCGCCGACGACGCCCGACTCTGTCCATTCCATGTCCCGCTCGGGAGGATTATCGGACAGGATGAACCAGCGCGCGGTGTCCGCGCCGTAACGTGCGATGATGCGGCCGGGGTCGACCGTGTTGCGCTTGGATTTCGACATCGCCTCGACGCGGCCGACGGTGACCGCTTCGCCCGTGTCGCGATGGCGCGCCCCGCCTGAACCTGAGCCGGGGGCGTTTTCCACTTCTTCGGGATAAAGCCAGCGCCCGTCCGCTCCCTTGTAGCTTTCGTGCGTCACCATGCCCTGCGTGAACAGGCCATCGAACGGCTCGGGAGTCGCAAGATATCCGGTTTTCTGCATCGCCCGGCTGACGAAACGCGAATACAGCAGATGCAGGATCGCGTGTTCGATGCCGCCAATATACTGGTCCACCGGCAGCCACGCTTCAGCCGCATCGGGGTTCACCGGCTCGGCGGCGCCCGGGCTGCAGAACCGCGCGTAGTACCACGAGCTATCCACGAACGTGTCGCACGTGTCGGTCTCGCGTCGTGCAGCGGCACCGCATGCCGGGCAGGCGACATGTTTCCAAGTCGGGTGATGGTCGAGCGGGTTGCCTGGCCGGTCGAAGCTGACGTCCTGCGGCAGGATGACCGGAAGCTCATCGAGCGGCACGGGAACGGCGCCGCATTTGTCGCAGTGGATGACCGGTATCGGGCATCCCCAGTAACGCTGGCGGCTGACACCCCAGTCACGCAGGCGCCAGTTCACCACGCCCTCGCCGTCCCCCTGTTTTTCAAGCGTCTCGATGGCGACACGTTTCGCTTCGGGGATGGACAAGCCGTCGAGAAATGCCGAGTTGGCGATGCGGCCGGGGCCGGTGAACGCATCGACACCGACGCTGAAGGAAGCAGGGTCTTCACCATCCGGCACGACGACGACGGGCACCGGCAAACTGTATTTGCGTGCGAAGTCCAAGTCGCGCTGGTCATGCGCGGGGCAGCCGAAAATGGCGCCCGTGCCATAATCCATAAGGACGAAATTGGCGATCCATACAGGGAACGTGGCGCCCTCGATGAACGGGTGCCGGACGCGCAATCCGGTGTCGTGGCCGCGCTTTTCCGCCGTTTCGATGGCGGCTTCGCTGGTGCCCATGCTGCGGCATTCGGCGACGAACGCGGCGGCCTGCGGATCCTGCGCAGCGACCGCGGCCGCAAGCGGATGCTCGGCTGCGACTGCCACGAACGACATGCCGTAGAGCGTGTCAGGCCGTGTGGTGTAGACCTCGACCTGATCGATGCCATCGGTCGGTTCAGCAAGCTTCAGGCGCAGTTTCGCGCCCTCGCTGCGGCCGATCCATTTCGCCTGCATCGTCCTGACCCGCTCGGGCCAGCGGTCCAGCGTGTCGAGTGCCGCGAGCAGGTCCGGCGCGAAATCGGTGATCTTGAAGAACCACTGCGAGAGCTGCTTCTTCTCGACAAGCGCGCCGGAGCGCCATCCGCGCCCGTCGATCACCTGCTCGTTCGCGAGCACGGTGCCGTCGACCGGGTCCCAGTTCACGTAGGAGAGCCGGCGCTCCACGAGGCCCGCCCGCATGAACTCCACGAACAGCCGCTGCTGCTGGCCGTAATAGCGCGGCTCGCAGGTGGCGAACTCGCGTGCCCAGTCGATCGACAGCCCCATGCGCTGAAGCTCGGTCCGCATGGCGGCGATGTTCGAGAACGTCCATTCGCCGGGATGCACGCCGCGTTCGCGGGCGGCGTTTTCGGCCGGCAGGCCGAATGCATCCCATCCCATCGGGTGCAGCACCTGGAAGCCGCGGGCACGCTTGTAGCGGGCCACAACGTCGCCGAGGGTATAGTTGCGGACGTGCCCCATGTGGATCTTGCCGCTGGGATAAGGGAACATCTCCAGCACGTAGTATTTGGGGCGGTCGCCCGAGGGGATGTCCGACGCGGTGAAGCAGCCGGCCTTGTCCCATGCCTGCTGCCAGTGCGGCTCGGCATTGGCGAAGTCGTAGATCACTGGGGGGAGGATCGGGGGCGCCTGGTCGTTCATCGGGCGCAGGTTATAGGCAGTTTCGCGCCTGGCGGAAGGGAAAGGCGCCCAATTGGCCAGCCGAGGGGAAGAGGCTCAGTCGAGACGGCGGGCCTCGTCGGGCAGCATAATCGGAATGCCGTCGCGGATCGGGTAAGCGAGCGCCGCGGTGCGGCTGATCAGCTCGCCGGCAATGCGGTCATACTCCAGCGGTCCCTTGCTAACCGGGCAGACGAGAATTTCGAGTAATCGTGGGTCGAGCGGTACGGGTTCGGCCATGGTCTGATGCTCCAGTGTCTCGCGTCGAACTAGCAGGGCCGGGCGTTCGGATCCGCTTCATGGGCGGACATCCGCAGCAGGGCCAGCATGTCAGCGGCTCGGTCGGGCTCGGTGGGGGCCTCGAGCAGCGCCTGCTTTTCGGCGTCGTCGAACGGGCAAAGCATCGCCAGCGTGGTTACCAGCATGGTGTCCGGCATCTGCTTGATCGCGTCCCAGTTCGCCTCGATGTCATGGATGCGGAAATAGGTTTTCAGGGCGCCGAGGAACTCCGCCCGGTCTTCGGTGGAGGTCTGGTCGGGCGGATCGAGATCGCGGACAAAGGGGCTGAAATCGGCCACCACGCGACGGTAGCCGTTTCGCACCGCCAGCTCCTGTGTCACGCGGAAGCGTGCAACGCCGGAGAGGGTGATGAGATAGCGCCCATCCTCCGTTTCGGAGAAATGCGTCACCCGACCCAGGCAGCCGATCTGATACAGGCTCGGGCCCTGCGGCGAGCGTGGTGCATGGGCATTCGGCTGGATCATGCCAAACAGCCGGCTGGCTGCCATGCTGTCATCCACCATGGCAAGGTAGCGCGGCTCGAAGATGTTGAGCGGCAGGCGCCCATGCGGCAGAAGCAGCGCACCCGGCAGAGGGAAGATCGGGAACTCGGCAGGGAGGTCTTCTACGGTAGGGTTTAGCCAGGTCATCACGGTCGGGAAGCCTTTTCGCGTTCACCTGAAGGTTGGGGCGCCGGCCCTTTGCTCAAGCGTTCAGCCGTCAAGAGAACAGCAGAGCGCTCAGCTTCCGGCGCGCGGCGACCGCTGCGGGATCGGCAAACCCCCAGGCCTCGAAGAATTTAAGCAGTTGCTGACGTGCGGCATCGTCGCGCCAAGTGCGGTCCCGCCGGAAGATTTCCAGAAGCGCATCGGCCGCTTCGGCGCGCTGGCCTGTGGCATTCAGCGCGGTGGCGAGTTCGTAGCGGGCCTCGTGGTCGTTCGGGTCGGCCGCAAGCCGGTCGGTATAGGTGGCAAGCTGTCCGGACGCTTCACGCCCTTCCTTTGCCAGGGCCAGCGCGCTGCGGGCCCCTGCGATCTCGGCGTGGTCGGCAAGCTTGGCAGGCACCTGCGCCAGGGCGTCCGCGGCCTGTTGCTCGTCGCCGAGCGCCATGAGGGCACGAATGAGGCCACCCCAGGCGTCGGGATTTTCCGGCTCCTGCGATAACAAGGCGGAAAACCCATCGGCGGCCGCATCGCCGTCACCGGCTTCAAGAGCGGCCCGGGCCTCTGCGAGCAGGTCGGCCGATGGCATCGAACCGCCGGCCAGCTTGAGCAAAGCCTCGACAAAGCGCTTGATCTCGCTTTCGGGCAGCGCGCCCTGGAAGATATCGGCGATCTGACCCTGCCAGAAGGCAGCCACGGTGGGCACCGACTGCAACGGCAGGCCGAGCTGCGAGAGCTGTGCGATCAGCGACTTGTTCTTGTCGATGTCGATCTTGACCAGCTTCACACGGCCGCCTGCAGCATGGGTGATGCGTTCCAGCGCCGGAGTCAGCGTCTTGCAGGGACCGCACCAGGTGGCCCAGAAATCCACCAGGACCGGCATGGTGCGCGACGCCTCGATGACGTCCTGCATAAAGGTGCGCTGGTCGCCGTCCACGATCATCGCGGACGCGTTACCCGGTGCCACAGGGGTGCCGAAGCCGGGGTCGGAGCCCATGGACCGCGGGGAAGGGCCGGCAGCAGCCGAACCACCTGCCTGTGATCCAGGCTTTTGGCCGATGATGTAGTCCATGAGCTCTCGTTCCGTCGTTCTGGATGGAAGTGTGACCAGGAGATTAAGCGATCCGGCCACCCCAGCACTCTAACATGGTGCGCCCCCAACGCACCAACCAGCCGCCGGCCGCGCAAGAACCAGTCACCACAGCATCTTGCAATCAAACCCGCGCCGGATTAAGCACCCGCTCCGACGGAGCGCGGGCGTAGCTCAGGGGTAGAGCACAACCTTGCCAAGGTTGGGGTCGAGGGTTCGAATCC
>CAZZVF010000028.1:0-16921 GCA_964657355.1 uncultured Buchnera sp. | reverse complement strand
GCCTCCAAGGAATCCGATACGAACGCGTCGCGACAAGGAGTTTTTCAGCAGCCTGCTAGGTGTTTAGTCCCCGCATTTAGTGGAGTAGGTTTACGCTGAATCGATACGCGCTGTTTGTCCAGCTCTTACAAATGAATCCATTGGGCATGCGGCCTCTGAACAGATGAATTCGGAAGGCGTGCGCCTTTAAGGCTCTTGAGGTGACGGCTGAAGTTACAGGCATCGACAAAGTTGTTGAGATGTTTTTGCAGCTGGTCGTGTGTTTCGTAGTGGCAGCGTTTGACGGTGGCTTCCTTGATGGTCCGGTTCATGCGTTCGATTTGCTCATTGTCCGCGGGGTCGACCCCCGTAGCGCTTGGCCAGTGCTCTCAGGCTCGCTTGACTATGCTGGACTCCCGAGGGACCGTTTAGGTCGTCGTGGCGCGCCTTGGGCCTGGGCCATAGTGGGTCCTTCGTTGCATACGAAAAGAGTGCACCATCATTGTATATTCGGCCGCTTCAGACCTTTGCATCCGAAGCACTCGGTATCGGAACAAAGGCAAGTTTGTTGCTTGCGTCCGTCTATAAACAAAACAAACGTCCATGATTTCCGCTTGTGACAGAGGTTGAAACTCGGCAACATTACGAATGCAGTGGAACGTTCCACGCAGCGTCAGGGAAACATTTATGAAAAACCTACTTTTGGCGGCAGTCTTGCTATTACCGTTTGGGGCGCTCGCTGCACCCTCGGACTCGCCGTCGGTTCAGAGCCCGGCCGCGGTTGTGCTCCAGGGCAAGGTAGGCGCTCAGTTCCACGGAACGATAGGGAAGCAGAGTTATACTTACTGGAGCCCGCCTGCCGGCAGAGTCACGATCGCCAATACTCTGGGCAAGAAGCCCTACAGCTATCGTTCTCAGCCACTTGCTTTGATTTCGAACCCCATGAGCCAGAGTGGGGCGGAGCAATGGTGGGCAGTCGCGATTAAACCAAAGACAACGACGACCGTGACCGAAATCGTCGAGGCGCTCAGCTACAGCTCCGGCCCGCATTTGGCCACGATCGCCCTGCTTGCTGACAAGAACGGTAGTCCCGGCGCAGTGCTTTATCAAAAGACCGTCAAAGTGCTGCAAGCTGAGTTTGATTGTTGTGCGGTCGTTGTGGACCATGTGACGGGCGACATCAAGGTCACGGCCGGCAAGACGTACTGGGTGGCGGCTATTCTTCCGGACAAGAAAGAGGCCACGACCGCATCGGGTTGGAACTTCGCCACAAACGCACAGACCGGCTTGTCCGGCTTTTACAACGGCACGACCTGGAGCGTGGGCCAAAACAGCAACACTGCGTTTGCCGTCTTCGGAAAGTAGCTGAAGGCGGCTTCGGTCCGGATCTGCAATGATCCGGACCAAACGCACGTCGTGGATGCTACTTCAAACTGCACTGCGTCTCAGCCATTTTCGTTCTGTCAAGGTTTACTCGACACGTCCTCTCGAGCTTTGGCGCCGACGAAATTGTCGTAAGCCCCTCTGCGGAGTGTAAGCATCTCGTTTGTCACAGTGCGGCTCTCGCCTTTCCGACACGGCTGCTGAATACCGAATGATTGTAGATACACGCTAGCAGGCTGCTGAAAAATGATTTCTGGCCCGACCAGACGACACAATAATTCGTGCACGGGCGAGGGTGCGCATCGTTGGTTCAGGAACGAGGACCATGTGATTCGTTTCTTTCCATCGTCGCTGTGCCGAGGGACTTTTTCAGCAGCCTGCTAGAGCACCCCCCGACCGAATGGGGTCACCTGCCGTGATAAAGATGCTCGCCAAAACAAACGGCCGGAGTTTATTTTTGATCGGTTTCGATCTTGAAAATCTCTAGCGTTTTAATTAATCGATACACGGTAAACCATTGCAGCTAGAGCATTTTCCGATCTGATTGAATCAGGATGCCTGCCGGAAAATGCTCCAGCCCTTTGTCTTTAGAAGCGTCTTCATCCGGCGGGTGACCCCATCTGGTCGGATGATGTTCTAGGACAAGTGCGACCTCAAGCGTTAACGCAACGATTTGTCTATACGATCTACAAGGCGATCCTCCGCCCAAACTTCTGACTTATCGTGCCGGAGCGTCATTGCCCGACAGATTGTCAGTGCAGCGTCATCGTTTGTACACTCAACGGAAATGCCCGGTAAGTGTTGCCCATTGGAGAAACGATAGATAGTGTAGGTGACCATGACTAATTAGCATCTTCCTTGTCTATACAAAAGACGAGCCTGTTTTATCGTGCTGCCGCAAAGATCCTAGACTTAATCGGTTGAAATTTTCATTCTTTGTGATCCCCAAGCGCGAGAAAGTTGAAACATTTATGCATTTTCATAGCCGGCGATGAATAAAGCTCGCGACACTGGTCATGCGTGATTCTGCTGCCTTGATATCTCACGGTCCCGGTCCACTTCTAACGCTTCTGAACTGAAGAAGTGTTTACCGCTGGGCTATATTGCTCGTCTGGACCCGTAACTTTAACTCTGGACATCGTTGATGTTTATGATACCAGTTACAGGTGAGATGTTCACACAATTTCGAGTGCGCCAATGAGCCTTGACGCTGCCGATCGCCGCATTCTCCGCGAATTGCAGCACGACTGTAGCCGGGGAACCGCGGAGATAGCAGACGCCGTCGGGATTTCTCAGGCAGCATGCTGGCGGCGAGTTCACCGTTTAAAGACCGAGGGATATATTCTCAAACACACCATTATTATTGATAGACGCAAATTAGGGCTAAACATTCAACTCTTCGTTCATATCAAGTTGACAGCGACAGGCCGCGCGAGCGTTGCAAGCTTTGCGGAAGCAGTTCAGTCATGCCCTGAAATTTTAGAGTGCCACGTCTTAATGGGGACAACAGACTTTCTGCTCCGCATTGCCACCGTCGACATTGATGCCTACGAACGTTTCTTTTTTGAACATTTATCCCAAATCGCTGGCGTGCAAGACATCAATTCGAATGTGGCATTGTCTGAAGTCAAGCGGTTTACCGGGTTGCCGGTTTAACAGGCTGCGGAAAACTCGGAATTGTTCAGTCCTACTATGAGGGTCGGCCATCCTGAGCGTCTCAGAACTGCTCGTTTGAGCATCGTCGACGCTCGCGTATAGGGTTTTCGAACTCCGGACGCAGTTCTCCCGTCAGCCCGCAGCAATTTGGCTAGGCGCACAAGATTGTAGGCGGCTGCCGGCAGGGTGAATCGCCAGCCGGCATGCGCATCCCCGCGGTGGCGCGTCTTGCAAAGCCCGCCGACGGTTTTAATCCAGCCAGATACTTCCTCGATCCGTTTGCGGATGCGCAGGCTCACCGCATAGCCGGCCTGCCGCGTGGTGCGTTCGTCGAAGGCCGATCGCCGGCCGCGGGTGTGCTGCGCCACGTGCAGCGTCACACCCAGACGGCGCATGTCGGCGACAAAGTCGGCCGTGTCGACCAGCTTATCGGCTCCCACGGTGATCCGTCCGCGGGCGCAAGAGCACCCAGCGTCACCGCAGCCATATCCGGTTCCGCCTTGCCCGCCGCGTGTGGCAAGGCACGGCCGGCTGGCCGTCCCACTTGCGGAACAGCCGCGCATCCGGATCGGTGGTCGAGGCATGCGTCCGGTTGCTGCGCTTCTCCCGGCTAAAGATGAGCGCCGCAACCGCTCCGAACGCCCGGCAACAGGCATGGCATCGCGTCTTCAGGGTCAGAGAGGTTGTCCGCATTTCGGGCAGCGCAACACGGCCGGTTGCGACGGGCCGCACACTTGCCAGACCTTACCCAAAGGAGACTTGATCATGGACGACCACAAGACGCTGGCACAAGCAGAAGGACCAGCAGAGAAATATGACGGCCCCCCCGACTACAGGCGGGTCGGCCGGCACGCCGTATTCCCGGAGATGTCGCATGACGAGATCGAGCGGCTGAATTTCTTGGCGTTGAGCAACCGCCATTTGGCAAGCCGCGTCATGCCGTATGTCCGCTCCGCGTGGGAATGCCGTGGCGAGGCGGCCTTCAAGGCTGCACACGGCCGTCCCCCCAGCGATCGGCACGAAGTTCGCCGCGCCTTGCTCGATGAGCCGGTCTTCCAGAGTTGGTCCGCCTTGCGGCGGATGACCATGGAGCAGCGGCAACAGGCCGGCCGGTGGGTTACGTTGCGCCAGGCCGAGGCGCTCGCCGCCCGTGCCCAAGCCCTCACCGAAGGCGATCCGCGCCTCGCTTTGGATGAAGGCCTGAAGACACCGCGCTACATCTCGGCCATTGATCATCATTGCATGCCGGGCAGCTACCATGCTGAAAACTTCCCTGGCGACGTGTCGGGCGCGGCCAACTACGATCACGGCATTTTTGCAACCACCGGCGGTCAACTCGGGCGCTTCACCGATGGCGCCGGCCAGGGCCTGGTAAAATGGATGAGCCGGAAGATGCCGGACTTCAAACCAAAGCGCATCATCGAGATCGGCGCCACGGTTGGCCACAGTCTGCTGCCGATCGCCGCCGCCTACCCTGATGCCGATGTGATCGCCGTGGATGTCGGCGCGCCGGTGCTCCGCTATGCGCTCGCGCGCGCCAAGTCGCTCGGGTTGGACAACGTCAGCGTGGTGCAGGCGGATGCCACCGACTTGTCGATGTTCGCCGATGCGAGCTTCGACTGGGTGCAGTCAACGATGTTTCTGCACGAACTCTCGGGGCCTGCAATGCGGGCGATCTTCGCCGAAAACCATCGCCTGCTGCGTCCGGGCGGATTGATGATCCACATCGACCAGCCGCAATATGCCGCCAATATGCCGCTGTTCGAACAGGCGATGCGCGACTGGGATGCTTTCTACAATAATGAGCCGTTCTGGAGCACGATGCACGGGCTGAACCTTGACGACCTCATTGTCGCCGCCGGTTTCGCACGCGAGAAGCTGATCCACGGCGGTGTGACCGCAAGTGTCGACAAATCGGTGTTCCCCGACGCGGCCGATGAGGAAGGCGAGGATTTCGGGCGCAAAGCCGCCTGGCACGTTGCGGGAGCCGTTCGTTGAGCATCGCCGACGCGCTCGCGCACGCCTCCGCCAAGCCGGCCGGACGGCGCCCTTATTTCATGCAGCGCGACGCCGAGCGCGTGCTGGCGATCACGATGGCCGTATCCCAGGAGCTTGCGGTTGCACGCACGCGGATCGACACGCTCGAGCGCCTCCTCGAACAACGTGGCCTGCTCGCGAGAACCGACATCGAAGCTTTCGAACCGACTCAGCAGGAAGCGGAGGAGCGCGGCGCCTGGATGCAGGAATACTTGGTACGTATTCTGCGCATCGTGCAACAGGAGGGAGAGGCAGCAGCCGCCGGTGGCGAACTGGCATCGGAAGAGCTGGCCGACGAACTTGCTTGACGAGCTGCATTCTTCCGAATGGAATGGTGGAATGCCACATCCAGGGCGCTGGCTCGAAACCACCTGACGATTACTTTCGGTTCGTTCCGGGGAACGCATGTTTAGTCTTCGTGATACACCGGAGGGCGCCCCCGGCGGTGTGAACAAAACAAGCGCCCAAGCCGAGCTTTCGCGAACTCCAAAGACTACTGACAACAGGCTACTTGTCCCGCGGCTCGTCTGCGCAGGCAGGGTCCGCAACCGCAACCAGCACGATCATGTTGGAAGAAGCAACGAAAAGCCATCTGGCCCTTCATCTCGATCAGAACGGCCGGCTGTTTCCGTCAATGATGTCAGGGCAGCTTGTTCTTGAACTATCAGCGGATCGGGCTTCGCCAGATGCTCGCTCTGTCCGAAATGCGGTGAGCCGCAAGAGAAAGCGCGCGTTCAACGGAAAACCTTATAAATTCCCGTTGGAATTGAGACCGCAAAGCCGGGCTCCAACACGCGGGGGTATCATGCGTATGCGATCGATTCAGCTACTTGGGTGCTGTTCTCTCCTGGCTGTTGCAAGCTTTCTTCCGGCGTACGCACAGACCGCAGGCTCGGCAACCACCACGCCGGACAAGCCTGCACCCGACCCAAACACCACCGGCAAGCTGGAGGAAATCACCGTCACTGCGCAGCGGCGTTCGCAGAATCTTCAGAACGTGCCGATCGCCGTCACCTCGCTTTCCGCCCGCGACATCGCGCAGCAGCAGGTGAACGAAACTTCAGACCTGCCCCGCCTGGTTCCCAACATGTTTTCGAATAACGTAACCGGCGGCGGCTCCGGGAACGTCTACTTCCTGCGTGGTCTCGGCCAGACCGAATCGTTCCCGACGTTCGATCCACAGGTCGGTACATACGTGGACGACATCTATATCGGCCGCGAAAGCGGCTCGAATTTCGGCCTTTACGATATCAGCCAGATCCAGGTGCTGCGCGGCCCGCAAGGCACGCTGTTCGGCAGAAATTCCACCGGTGGTGCGATCCTCATAACCACGGCCAAGCCGTCGCCCGACTTCGGCGGTTACCTCGATGTCGGTTACGGTGCCTATAATCGCGTCTTCGGGCGCGGCACCGTCAATATGCCGGTCTCTCCAGAACTCCTGGCCAAGTTCTCCTTCTACGGCATACGCGACGATGGCTACGTGAAGGACGTCGTCACCAACGATCGCTTCAATGCTCATGGCGACTGGGGTATTCGCGAAGACGTAACTGTCGCCCCAACCAAGTGGGACAATGTCCAGTGGAACGTCTCGGCCGATGTCTCCGACACGACCTTCAACTCCGTGCAGAACACGCCCAAGGACGGTGAGCGCGTCTCGTATTCCGGCTACGGCGACACGAGTGCACCCATTCCAGTCATCGGCGGGGCTGCCGCGATCCAGGATTTCGACAAGATCCTGAAACAGAGTTTTAGCGGACTGGCCAATGGAGAAGACTTCAAGTCCGGCGGCGCCATGTCGAACTTTCAGGTTGATTTTGATGCAGGCAAGCTAAACGTCATCAGCGGCTTCCGCGACCAGAGTCAGATCAGCGCGGTCGACTTCCCGTTCCCGTCCGCCTCCGGCTCCGTAATCCCCTATGACAACAATGAACTTGGTCAGTTTGGCATCGTCCTGAACTCCTCGGACATGCAGTATTCCCAGGAACTGAAATGGACCGGGAAAGTCGGTGACCGGCTGAACTATACTGTAGGCGGATTCTACCTATACGAAGAAAACTCCAGCGACTTCATCGAGACCCTGACCGTGCCTGTCAGCTCCAAGCCGGCCGCCGGGGTAACCGGCTTCGAGCTGTCGCCAGCCGAGCATTTCCACAACACCACGCAATCCCAGGCACTCTACGCCCAGGCCGACTACAAGATCATCGACCCGCTGACCTTCACGGTCGGCGCGCGCGTCACCCACGAAGACAAGTCCTATCGTGTCAACGCCGCCGGCTATGACGACGGCGCGCTTGCCCTGGGCCCGGCGTATGACACGGCCGATGTCCAGGCCGCCGGCAATCGTACGAAGCTGCGGACCGACCAACTGACCCCGCGCTTTGCGTTGGACTACCATGTCAACACGGATCTGATGCTCTTCGCCTCCGCCACCCGTGGCTTCCAGGGCGGCGGCTGGAACTCGCTTTCCTCCGGTGCAGCTACTGTCACCGCGTTCGGACCTGAGACCCTGTGGACCTACGAGGGCGGCGAGCGCTATCGCACACCGGATGGCAAGCTGCAGGTCAATGCCGACATCTTCTACAACGACGTGAAAAACTACCAGCTGATAACACTTGGCCCGGGGACTGCCAACTTCGTCACCGAGAACGCAGCCGGCATGCATGCCTACGGCTTCGAGTCCGACGTCGCCTACAAGCCCATCCGCAGTGTGACCCTGTCGGGAAATCTTGGTCTCCAGCAAGGTAACTACGTAAATCCAAGCGCGGCCACGAGGCAACAGCAGCAGACCTGCCGCACCGGGATCGCCACCAGCAACACCGCGGACCTGGCCGATTGCAGCCAAGGTATCGTCAACGCCGGCGGCAAGCTCGCACCGCCCGAAGACTTCCCGCACGTCACCTTCGCCCTGCGTGCGGCCTACGACTTCGATTATGGTAACCTGCATATCCAGCCTAATGCCGCTGTGCAGTTTGCCGGCACCAGCCACGTGGACACACAAGGGTCGCTAGCCGGCATCTCGCCGCCACATTACCTGCTCGATGTCGGGGTGCGCTTCCAGTTCCACAATTCCCCCTGGGCGTTTACAGCGGAATGCGAGAACTGCACGATGCAGAAATATGAGACCAGTCTGCTCTTTGTGAAATACTACAGCAACCCAGGCATCTGGGACATCAAGCTGCACCGGGAGTTCTAGCCCAGCAGTCACGTAGTTCCACCGGCCGGACAACGCGAGACGATGTCGCGCCGAGGATATTAGGACAACATGCTCGGTTCCATCTGCGCCGTCACCACGGTCGTTCACGACCTAGACCCTATCGAGCACGCCTATACCCGGTTTCTCGGCATGCGTGTCGTCGCTCGCAACAAAGTAACGCCCGCGCAGGCGGCTGCCTGGGGCGCCCCAGCCTGCGTAGAGCGCGATACCATCACGCTAGCGCCGGAAACCGGGCAAGCCACCACTATGCGCTTTATTGCGGACCCTGCAGCCGGCATCAGCGCGCCCTTTACCACGTTCGGCTGGAACGCCACGGAAATCACCGTGCGCAACACCGATGCTTTAGCCGAACGCCTGGCCGAGTCGCCATTCCGCATCATCGGGCCCCCGAGCAACCTGAAAGGCTTTGAGCACATCAGGGCCATGCAGGTCGTGGGCCCCGCCGGAGAATGCCTGTATCTCACGGATGTACACGCGGACGCGACATTGGCCCAAGCCAGCGCCGATGTCGGTCAGGTATTCATAGTGGTCGTAGGCGGCCCCGATATCGATGCGCTATCGGCATTCTACGCAGGCCGCTTCGGCAATGAGATTTCTGATCCCGTGCGAGTGCCCATCGGCGTCATCAACGCCGCCAACAAACTCCCCGCCGACACACGCCACGCGTTGGCGATCATGAAGCTGCAACATGGCACGAGGGTCGAACTGGATGGCTATCCGCCGGGCACAGCGCCGCGCACCATTGTGCCCGGGCATCTGCCGCCGGGCATGGCAATCGTCTCGTTTCGCGAGGTTAGTCAATCCGGCGTTTCGTGTATTCGCGGGGCGGCGGGGGAGATACTGGAGCTTTGCCCGATATAGCTTACAACCAAAGCCGCTTTCTGAAAGGAACGGTAGAACACGTCAAGGCCGTGCCAGAGCATCATTCGACCGAATGGGTTACCCAATCGGATAAAGATGCTGGTCAAAACAAAGAGCTCGAGTGTATTTAGGTCCACTTCGATTGGACAAAGCCCAAGGATATTATCCGGCTACCTTGGCCGAACCAGAAGTTCTTTGTATACTCTTGCTGGATCGCCCGGCTTGCTTCACTGCGTCACGCCGACCGGCCCAACCTGCCTCCTGCGCTCCGCCAGGGCCACGGCCGCGTAGCTAGCATCGGGCTCAATCTGCAGGGGAGCCGCCACGCGTGCACCACGGCGGTCGCTGGCCGCCTCGTGCTCGGCCCTCCTGGCGCGATATCTCTTGCCGATCAACGCTGCCGACTCCTGCAGTATCGGCACGAACTTGTCCTGCAACTCACCAGCTTTCATCGCCGACTTGATGTAGCGCATCACCAATCCGCCCAACGGGCGCGTTCCAAACTGCAACGGCACACCTATATTGCCCTCGCGATATTGCTGAAATTCGAGTCGCGAGTAGCCTCGGGTACGCACCGCATCGATGAGGAAGTCGACCTGCGCCTTGTTGTGCGAAAGACGCTGCAACGGATCGGGGGACTGGCGGCACAATTCAAGCAGCCGCTCCCGTTCTGAGTCTGCGCAGGTAGCCAGATAACAGAACCCTGCTGTAGCATGCATGGTCGGCACCGCAAGACCCACAGCATAGCGATCCAGCGCCAGCGAGGTATCGAAGTTTGTTGTCAGCCGAATGACCATGTCGCAGCCTCGCGGCGTCAGCACCGATATTGACCAGCCGATACGGTCGCAAAGATCGGCGATCACCGGGGCAGCTACTTCGACAAGAAGGTTCTCCGCCTGGTATCCACTGAAGAGCCGTTGAACGGCGCTGGTCAGGCGGTAATAATCGCTATGCTCCATTTTCTGCAGATATCCTTCGACGGTGAAGGTCTCCAGAATCCTGTTTGCAGTGGAGCGCGGCAGACCGAGTGCGCCTGCAACCTGGCTGGTCGTCGCATCGCCCATCTGGTTCAGGTAGCCAAGTATGCGCAGGGCTTTCTTGAGCGATTTCAGTTCCTGGCTGGGATCCATGGCGCCTTGTCCTTATGCTTTCAAATGTGTCCTGTGGAGCGTCGTGTTAGACACGTTAGAGCATCATTCGACCGAGGGGTTAACCTGTCGGATCGCACGGTTTCATATGCCCAGTTCAGGAACTTTGCTGTGTAGAGCAGGCCCGCCCGCATCGGCACGCGGATGAGCGGGTTCCGGTCCGTGCCACCCGCTTCCAGTAGCAGCGCCTTATGCTCCCCGCTTGCGGAGACACGGTTTGCGAGCAGGCAACCGGCGGCTCCTGCTGCCACCACGATGTAATCCGATTCGTCCAGAACTAGGCGCCCCGCCGCAAGCCACATTTCGTCACATCGACCGGTGCAGCCCTGCCGCCGATCTGGCCGCACGGCGCGTTGAGGGAGCGTGGTGAGGATTTGACGGCAAATCAGCCTCCCGGACGTAGCCGAGGTGCCAGTATGCACGAAATTCGACCGGGAAAAACAAAATAAACCATAGAAGCATAACAATTAAGCGGCTGCATTACGCCAGGCACTTGCAGGTATCTCGTTGCCGACCGTCTGTAACACGCCGCGCGGACGCCGGATGGGGGTGTCTTGGAGGTCGCCATTGAGCGTTCGAACGACGTATGGCCTTACCTTTTTGCAAAAAAGAAGGCCTGCCGTACCTCAACCGACGCTCCAAGCAGCCTGTCATAGGCAGCTACCGCCTTATCCGGCAGCGGACGCCAGAGCCGGTTGCGCCCACTCACAGATTTCGACGCCACGGGCGAAAGCGTGGCCTGGCTGATTCGATAGCCATGCCAATAATGTCTCGAAAGCGGCGATGCGGTAGGGCAGCCCCATGATGTAGGGCGTCACGTTCAGCGGCAGCATACGGCCGCCGTGAACCCGCGCTTCAGCGTGCAGCCAATTGAAGGCGTCGCGTATCTGCTCGCAGTAGCTGTCGACCGATTGCTGCTGGGTGTTGATGATCTGGCGATCGGATAGCTCATGGTTCAGCGGCAGGTTGAGGATGGGACCGGCCGGCGTGGCCATGCGATAGGGCAGTTCGTCGTTGACCCAGTCGCACATGTAGCCCAGGCCTGCTTCGGCCAGCAGGCGCGGCGTGTCGAAGGATTGCGAGCGCGCGATCGAGAGCCATCCGGCCGGGCGCGTGCCGGTCGCTTTCTCGATGGTATCAAGCGCGCCGATGATAAGAGCGCGTTCCGCCGCTTCGCCGATGCCGGTGGCGATCGTGCCGTTCATGTCGGTGGAATGCGCGATGATTTCGTGGCCGCCGGCCACGATGTCGCGGATCAGCACCGGGTAGCGCTCGGCGATCGCGGCATTGGTGGCCACGGAGACTTTCGCGCCCACTTTTTCAGCAGCATCTAGCAGGCGGTAGATACCCACGCGGTTGCCGTAGTCACGGGCAGTGTAATGCCGGTAGTCGGGATATGCGGTTTGCATGTGGCCGGGCGCGCGGAAGGGTTTGTCGACAGGCGTGATCGGGAACCATCCGAGGTCGATCACCGTCCAGGTCAGCACGGATTTGTTCGCCGGCCAGGTGATCGGTGGCCGCGCAAACAAGCTGGACCACGCATAAAGATCATGGTCCATGCCGCGGCGGCGATGCGGATAGACGAGATACGAAGGGTGGAGTGTCATGGCACCGGCACCTCCCAATCGTCATGATAATTGGCGAGGTAGTGGTGGGCGATGTCACCGCTGCGGGTGATCCAGGCGCGCCCATCCTTGCTGATGTGCTCGAGCACGCGCTCGAATGCGCCGATGCGGTGCGGCTGCCCGATCAGGTAGCTGTGCAGGGGGATGCACATCACCGTGCCGGAGGCCTCGCCTTCGGCGGCGAGCCTGTCGTATTGGCGGATCAGCGTTTCGGCGTAATCGCGTGGCGACATGTTGTAGATGAAAAAGGCGTAGTGGTCGTTGACCTCCAGGCTGTAGGGAATTGCGACGAGACGCCCCTTTGCCACCGCCACGGGACCGGGCTGGTCGTCATGATAGAGGTCGCAGGTATAGGTCAGGCCGTATTCGGCAATCAGGTCGAGCGTGCGGGTGGTGTGCGTGAGGGCCGGGGCAAGCCAACCCTTGATTGTCTGGCCGGTGGCGTCGCGCACGGTCCGGATCGAATCCTCGATGATCGCGCGCTCCTGCGCTTCGTCCATGCCGTAGCTGTAGCGCGTGTTGTAGATGCCGTGGCTGAAGAATTCCCAGCCCAGCGCACGCGCATTCTCCACCACTTCGGGAATATGCTGGCACAGTGCCACGGAGAGCGACACGGACCCCTTGAAACCGTGTTTCTCCATCATTTCCGCCATGCGCCAATGGCCGACCCGATTGGCGAAATCACGATGCGCATACCCGCTCACATCGGGATGTGGCTTGGTCCAGCTCTTGCGATGCGGATTGGCCGGCGGGTCGAGTTCGTAGAATTCGAGATTGGGCGACACCCACACCGCCACCGTCTTGCCGCCGGGCCACGCGATCTTTTTCCGGCCGCGATAGGGCTTGTAGCTGTAGAGCCCGGGGTCGGCAGCGCCCTCGCGCATCAATGCGCCGCCAGCCAGTCGATCACTACCTGGACAGGCTCCACATCGGCATATTTCAGCTGCAGATCCGTAAGACTGGCAAAATGGTAGCTCTCATGCTTGTCGGCCGTGGTTTCGATGGGGACAATGGTGCGGTAGCCGCGGCTCAGCGCATCGACGGCGGTCGCGCGCACGCAGCCGGAGGTCGAGCCGCCGGTCACCACCACGGTATCCACCTTGTGCCAGACAAGCAGGCTTTGCAGCGGCGTCTCGAAGAACGCCGAGGGCATGCGCTTGGTGTAGACCGCGTCGGCGCTGGCATCGATCTCGCAACGATCGTCGAAGGCATGCCGGCGGGACTCATATTTAATGTTCTGCAGGCTGTCGGGCGTGTCGGTACGCGTGCCCCAGACGCCGGCATCCGCCGCATTGTCCCTATAGGCGACATGGGTCCAGATCACCGGCATGCCCTTGCCACGGGCCAGGCCGGAGATCTTGTTGACGTAGGCGATCTGGTCCGGGTCGGTCTCGTAGGCGGTCTTGAACTCGTCAATGCGCGTATAGGCGTTCTGGAAATCGACATTGACGATCGCAAGCTTTTCACCGAAGCCGAATTTGGTGCGTGTGGGCGAGGTCATCAGTTCTTCGAAGATCTGCCGGGCCGTGCGGTTGTCGCTGATCATCCTGGTTCCGACCGTCATCATAACACTCCTTCGGGAAGGTGGACCGCCGGACGGAAGCCGCGCGGAAGACCGGCTTCAGCGGCAAAACCGTAGAGCAAGACACCAGGAAGCGCGCCCGCCACAATTTTCCGTATCTCGAAGAGGGCATCGAGATCGATGCCCGTCGATATGCCCATCGACTCGAACATGAACACGAGATCCTCGGTCACTATGTTTCCGTCCGCACCGGGCGCGAAGGGGCAGCCTCCCAGGCCGCCGAGCGAACTGTCGAAGGTGCGCAGCCCTGCTTCATAGGCGGCCAGCACATTGGCGAGCCCCAGTCCGCGCGTATTATGCAGATGAATGCCGGTGAGCGTGCGCGCGCCCAGCGCTTGGTGGATCGCCTCGACCATGCCGCGTACTGCTGCGGGGTCGGCATAGCCGGTGGTGTCGGCGAGCCCCACCTCGTCGCAGCCGGCCGTCATCAGCGCCTCGGCGAGTGCCACGACTTTGGCGCGCGGCACCACGCCTTCCAGGGTGCAGCCGAACGCCGTCGACAGGCTGCCTTCGAAATGCGGCCGCTGCCCCTTCGGCAAACTGGCAATCATCTGCGCGATACGCTTCGCCTCCTCGAGCACCTGGGCATGGGTGCGCCGAAGATTGGCCAAGCTGTGCATTTCGCTGCAGGAGAGCGGCAGGGTGATCTTCTGCACGCCCGCGGTCACCGCATCGATCGCACCGCGAAGATTGGGCACCAGCGCCGCCACGGTCAGGCCGGGGATCCCCGCCGCCCAGGCCACGACCTCACCCGTGTCGGCAAGCTGCGGCAGCACGCTGGCCGGGACGAAGCTGCCGACCTCGATCTCGCGCACGCCCGCGGCCACGGCGGCGGCGATCCAGGCCTGCTTGGCCGCGAATGGCATGATGGGCGACACGTTCTGCAGCCCGTCGCGTGGGCCTACCTCACTGATCAGCACGTCCATGCTGCGATCCAGACTTGAACCATTTGTATTCTAGTTATATCAATTAGGGGCGGCTGTCGAGCTGCGCGGGAGGCC
Organism: uncultured Buchnera sp.; assembly: GCA_964657355.1. GTDB lineage: Bacteria > Pseudomonadota > Alphaproteobacteria > Acetobacterales > Acetobacteraceae > BOG-908. The sequence goes on along the minus strand of CAZZVF010000028.1, from coordinate 2,435 downwards.
TTCAGTGAGTGTCAAGCAATTGGAGGCGCCGCTGGCGGGTATCCGCGTGATCGAGTTCAGCCACATGGTCATGGGGCCCTCAGCGGGCGTCATCCTGGGCGATCTCGGCGCGGAGGTGATCAAGGTCGAGCCGCCCGGCGGTGACAAGACACGCCGCCTGCTCGGTTCGGGTGCCGGTTATTTCCCGATGTTTAACCGTAACAAGCGTAGCGTCTGCCTCGATCTGAAATCGGAAACCGGCGTGGCCCTCGCAGCGCGGCTTGTCGATTCCGCTGACGTGCTGATCGAGAACTTCAGGCCCGGCGCGCTCGCCGCAATTGGTTTGGGACCGGATCGTTTTCGCGTGAGCAATCCCGGCCTGATCTATTATTCGGCGAAGGGTTTCCTCGCCGGCCCCTATGAACATCGCGCGGCCTTGGACGAGGTGGCGCAGATGATGGGCGGCCTCGCCTATATGACTGGCCCGCCCGGCCGACCGTTGCGCGCGGGCGCTTCGGTGATCGACATCGCCGGGGGCATGTTCGGCGTCATCGGCATCCTCGCCGCCCTGCATCGGCGCGGCGAAGCGGGAGCCGGCAGCGAGGTGCGGTCGTCGCTCTACGAGACCACCGCTTTCTTCGTTGGACAGCACATGGCGCAACTCGCGGTGACCGGGGCCGCGGCACAGCCGATGCCGGCGCGCATCTCGGCCTGGGCAATCTACGACGTGTTCGAAACCGCCAATGCCGGCGAGCAGGTTTTCGTCGGCGTGGTAAGCGACAGCCAATGGGCCGCCTTCACCAAGACCTTCGATCTGGGCTCGATCGGCGCCGACATCAACTACGCCAGAAACAATGACCGCGTGACCGCCCGCGATGCGATCCTGCCCCTGGTGCGGTCGTTGTTTGCCGGCGAGACGCGGGACGCCCTGATCCCGCGCCTCGATGCAGCGGGCGTCGCGTATGCGCCGATCGTGCGGCCGCAGGACTTGTTCGACGATGCGCATCTCAACGCCGGCGGCGGCCTGGTGCCGCTGACGCTGGAAGATGGATCGGCGACGAAACTGCCGGCCCTGCCGATCGAGATCGATGGCGCGCGTCCGGGCCTCTATCGGGAGATTCCACATGCTGGCGCCGACACGCGCGCGGTGCTGGGCGAGCTTGGCCTGAACCCGGGGGAGATCGCGGCCCTCGCCGCCGGGCGCGTCATTCCCGCCGAACAGGCGGCCAATGCCCGCTGAGCCCGCTCCCCGCACGCTCGCCGGGCAACTCTGGGATGCGCATCTGATCGCCGTGCTCGATGGCGACACGCATCTTGTCCTCATCGACCGCGTGCTGCTGCATGAACGCACCGGCGGCGTCGCGCTCGAAAGCCTCGACCAGGCGGGGCGCCGCGTGCTCGCACCGTCGCATGTCTTCGCCACGATGGACCATATCATCGATACGCTTCCGGGACGGACCGGCGCTACGCAGATGCCCACCGGCAACGCCTTCCTGGCGGCCACCCGCGCCGGCGCGAAGCGGCACGGCATCACCCTCTTCGACATCGGCGATCCGCGGCAGGGCATCGTGCATGTGATCTCTCCCGAACAGGGTATTGTGCTGCCCGGGCTGAGCCTCGTCTGCCCGGATAGCCACACTTGCACGCAGGGCGCATTCGGCGCGCTGGCCTGGGGTATCGGCTCGACGGAAGCCGAGCACGCGCTCGCCACCATGACAGTCCGCGCGGGGCGGCCGCGCGACATGCGCATCCGCATCGATGGCGTGCTCGCGCCAGGGGTGACGGCGAAGGACCTGGCCCTGCACATCGCGGCCCGGATCGGCTCGGGCGGGGCTCGGGGGCACATCGTCGAATATGCGGGCGCAGCGGTGCGCGCGCTCGACATGGAAGGCCGCATGACCCTGTGCAACATGGCCACCGAACTCGCCGCCTTCAGCGCGGTGATCGCGCCGGACGATACCACCTTCGCCTACCTGCACGGCCGCCCCTTTGCGCCGCAAAACGCCGACTGGGACCGCGCGGTGGCAGACTGGCGCAAATTGGCCAGCCATCCGGACGCCGTCTTCGACGCGGAGCATGCGGTCGACGCCGCCGAAGTGGCGCCGATGGTGACCTGGGGCACCAGCCCGGAACAGGCTGGTGCGATCGACACCCGCGTGCCGGGCGGCGCAATCGACAGCGGCGCGCGGCTATCGGACAACGCAATGCGCGCCCGTGCGCTGAAATACATGGCGCTGGAATCCGGAGATCCGTTGCTTGGCCTGCCGATCGACGCTGCCTTCATCGGTTCGTGCACCAATAGCCGGCTTTCCGATCTGCGCCGTGCGGCCGCCATCGCCGTGCTCGTCGGCGCAGGCTGGCTCGCGCATACCGAGATCGGCACCTTCGGCGTGCCGGACAGCCAGGCCTCCACCATCGATCCCGCCCTGGTCGAGGAGGCGCAGCAGGCACGCCAG
>CAZZVF010000027.1:0-17401 GCA_964657355.1 uncultured Buchnera sp. | reverse complement strand
CAGGACTTGCGGCGCCGGAAGAACGGACGGCGGGCCCCTACCGCCGCGCGGCGGGCGGCGACGTTGACTTCACCGGAGTCGCCCCGGGGATCATTGCGGGTATCAGACATGGTGCTTACTCCTCGCCTGCGTCGGCGGTGTCACGGGCGCGGAATTCTTCACGGTCGTCGTAGCCGCGCTTGCGTCCGCTTTCGAAGCGGCCGGCCGGCTTGGGACCGCGGAAGCTGCGCTCGCGCTCGTCGGACTTGCGGGCCAGGATCGCGGACGGGTTTTCGTCGAGGGCGTCAACGCGGATGGTCATGAAGCGCAGGACGTCTTCGTTCAGGCGTAGCTGCCGCTCGACTTCGTTGACGCTGGCTGGCGGGGCGTTGAGGCCCAGCAGCATGTAGTGGCCCTTACGGTTCTTCTTGATGCGGTAGGAGAGCGAGCGCAGGCCCCAGTATTCGCGCTTGTCGATGGAGCCGCCGTCGGTTTCGAGCTGGGTCGCGACCTGGTCGGCGACGGCTTCGACCTGCTGTTGCGTGACGTCGTTGCGTGCAATGAGCACACATTCATAAAGTGGCATGCTTGGTCCCTATGGCTGGTGGGCCCGGAAATGGGCATAGCCAGGACTGGCCGGGTCCTGGCAGGGAAGCCACGGCTTGAAGCATGGACCGGCTGTCTATGCAAGGGGAGTCGGTGGCGCGGCGTGGCGACTTAGAGCGTTCCACCCATGGCCGAGGCTGCGGGCGAGGCTGCGATGATGGGTTTCACCTTTTCATAGAAGGCGGTGTCCTCGGCCACGCTGTCGCGCAATTGGGCCAGTTCGGTGGGTGTTAAATCTGCAATGCTGAGGGCTGCGCGCGCCGCTAACGTATGTGCCTCCGATTCCATATTCCATGTGTAGCGCAGCCATGCGGCGTAGTGTGCCAGGTCGGTTATCTCGAGGTTGGCAGTGCGGCACTCATCGAGTGCGCCCGAGGCGTTCGAGTGACCGAGAGCGGTACAGATCGGATTGCGTATGTCCAGGCCGGCAAGGATCTCGTGCGCAAGTCGGGCAGCCCCCGCCTGCAGGACTGTGGGCGACAGGCGCCTGCGCCACTCGGCGGATTGCGCCGTGTCGTGTTCGCTCGGGCCGGCAAGGGCAGCGGCCAGCGCGTTGACGGCGCTGAGGACGAGCGACTGGGGCTCCCGGACGATCATGAACAGCCGATCGCCGGGACGGTGGAGTGCCTCCGCCTGCTTCGGCGCGGTGGCGGATTGCGCAGCCGTATTGCGGAAACCTACGAGCTTTGGCCGTGTGACCAGGATGGTACGGGTGGTGGCGAACGATTCAAGAAAACGGCCGAGATCGGACAGGAAGGCTCCGCGTTCCTCGCCTCGCATGCGGCCCGAAGCCCGGTCCAACGAAGGCGGAAACACCGGGTGAGAGGAGCGGGCTGTTGCGAGCAGGTGTTCGCCGGCACAGCGGGCGACGCGAATGAAGAGCTGCCTGGGGCGCTCGGGAAACGCCTCGCAGATGCGGGTCGCGAGGCCCTGCTGGAATTCTCCACTGGTCACGAGTCCGCGCAGGTGGTGCCTGGGCTCATAATCCACGTTGAGGTGAGGTTGGAGTTCCGCCCAGGACGGCCAGCGGCCGAGTGCCGCGAAGACCAGGACCCGCGGGTCGGCGTCCCTGAGATCGCAGCTTCTTACGAGGGTTTGCACGCTGGCCTGCGCGCCCAGCTGCATGAAGATCGCGAACAGGTCGCGCGGCTTGACCGGCGCGGGCTTGGTGCCCGTCGTCATGAGCTTGTCGTCGTGTCGACGGACGCTTTCGCCGATCAAGGACTCGATCATGGACGGCATGGAGCCACCTTTCATAAGGATTGCGCCTCGAGGCGGGACGGGCGGTTTACCGATCGGCCACGGGCCGGCAGGCGGCTGGCAGATTGACAGGTTTTCGGGTGAGGACGATACGCGCCGCGACCACGAAGCGAGAACGAATGTCTGTTACTGCTTTTGTTTTTCCCGGCCAAGGTAGCCAGTCGGTCGGCATGGGACGCGATCTCGCAGCCGCCTTCTCGGCTGCACGCGAGGTGTTCGACGAGGTCGATGAGGCGCTGAAGCAGCGGCTTTCCAAGATCCTGTTCGAAGGGCCGGCAGAAGAGCTGACGCTTACCGAGAATGCCCAACCTGCCTTGATGGCCGTTTCGCTGGCTGTGGTGCGTGTGCTCGAGCGCGAGGGCGGCGTTTCCCTGACCAGCCGGGCGGCGTTGATGGCAGGACATTCGCTTGGCGAGTATAGCGCGCTGGCTGCTGCCGGCGCCGTCACGATTGCCGATGTGGCCCGGCTGCTCCGGCTGCGCGGCAAGGCGATGCAGGCGGCGGTTCCTGCCGGTGAGGGCGCGATGGCAGCATTGCTCGGCGTGGAAATGGCCGATGCTTCGGCGATCTGCCGGGAAGCCGCAATTCAAAGGCGCGAGGGGTTACCTGATACACATCAGGTCGTTGAGCCTGCGAACGACAATGGAGGCGGCCAGGTCGTGATTTCGGGGCACCGCGAGGCGGTGGAGCGGGCGGTGGAGATTGCCAAGTCCCGGGGCGTGAAGCGGGCGATGTTACTGCCGGTCTCGGCACCGTTCCACTGTGCGCTGATGGCGCCTGCCGCGGACGCGATGGCCGAGGCGCTCGAGTCGGTGGACTTGCGGGATCCCCTGGTACCGATCGTAGCAAACGTTTCGGCCGCCAAGGCTGTCTCCGCAGATCAGATACGCAAGCTGCTGGTGGGCCAGGTGACCGGTACGGTTCGGTGGCGGGAGAGCGTGCTTGCATGTGCGGAGATGGGTGTTACCCGCTTCGTGGAGCTCGGCGCGGGCCGCGTGTTGACGGGCCTCGTCAAGCGCATCGTGCCCGACGCGGAGGCGTTGGCGGCCGGTGTGCCGGCCGATGTGGAAGCGCTGCTGAAGGACCTCTGATGTTCAGGTTGGATTGCAAGACCGCTTTGGTCACAGGTGCCTCGGGTGGGATCGGGGCGGCGATCGCGCGGGCGCTGCATGGGCAGGGTGCCTCGGTCGTGTTGTCCGGCACGCGGCTGAAGGCACTCGACGCGCTGGCGGCTGAACTTGGCGAGCGGGCGCATGTGCGGGCGGCCGATCTGGCCAGCGCGGATGCGGCTGAGCGGTTGGTGCGTGAAGCCGAAGAGACTGCGGGGCCGCTGTCGATCCTGGTCAACAACGCCGGGCTGACGCGGGACATGCTGGCTTTGCGCATGAAGGACGAGGATTGGGCGACGGTCATCGACGTCGATCTGTCTGCGCCATTCAGGCTGGCCCGGGCTACGTTGAAGGGCATGCTGCGGCGCCGCGCCGGCCGGATCATCCAGATATCGAGCGTGGTAGGTTCTACGGGCAACCCTGGGCAGGCGAATTACGCGGCGGCGAAAGCGGGGCTGATGGGCATGAGCAAATCGCTCGCACAAGAGGTCGGCGGCCGCGGCATCACGGTGAACGTGGTGGCGCCCGGTTTCGTGCAGACCGCGATGACGGAAGCACTTGGCGATGCGCAGCGGGAGCGGCTGCTGGGCGCCATCCCACTGGGGCGTATGGGTGTGCCGGCGGATGTCGCGGCGGCGGTGGTGTATCTGTCGTCGGACGAGGCGGCTTGGGTTACGGGCTCGACGATCCATGTCAACGGCGGGATGGCGATGATCTAGGTGTGTGGTCGCGCGATGCCCTTCGACATCTTCGTGCGCCGGCCTGGATCAGGGTTGGAAGAGTTCTGCTTTCCCGTTGGTAGAATGGTGCGGCAGGCTTCTGCCACGAACAGAGTTGCGGATCGGTCGGTCGGCTTTGCGGGGCCTAAACAGACGTGCTAAGCGCGCACGAAGATCGTTCGCAACAGGTTTCGGGTGCCTTGGGGTGTCCGGCCGGCGAATACTTGCGTTTCTCCGCGTTTCTTACGATTAGCACATGGCAGACAAGGGTTAGGCACCGATGAGTGAAATCGCCGACAAGGTAAAGAAGATCGTGGTGGAGCACCTCGGCGTCGAAGAGAGCAAGGTCACTCCAGAGGCGTCCTTCATCGACGACCTGGGCGCTGACAGCCTTGATACGGTCGAATTGGTCATGGCGTTCGAGGAAGCGTTTGGCGTGGAGATCCCCGAGGACGCGGCCGAAAAGATCAGCACGGTGAAAGACGCCATCGACTACATCGAGAAGCAGAAGGCGGCCTGAGCCGGCATGACTGATACGGGCGGCCGCAGGGTCGTTGTTACGGGCATGGGCATCGCCTCGCCGCTTGGCGTCGGGGTGGCCCATGTCTGGAAGCGTATGCTGGCGAGCGAAAGCGGTATCTGCTCGATCCAGTCATTCGAGACCACTGATCTTGCGGCCAAGATCGCCGGGCAGGTTCCAGCCGGTGTTCGCGCGGAAGGCGGCTTGACGCTTTCGGAATGGATCCCGATCAAGGATCTCAAGAAGATGGACAGGTTCATCCATCTGGCTTTGGTCGCGGCGATCGAGGCGGTCGAGGATTCGGGCTGGTTGCCGCAAGACGATGCGGGGCAGGAAGCGACCGGGGTCATGATCGGGTCCGGCATTGGCGGCCTGCAGACCATCTTCGAGGCGAGCAAGCTCGTTCTCGAGGGCAAGGTGAAGCGGCTTTCGCCGTTCTTCATCCCATCGGCCCTGATTAACCTCGCTTCTGGCCATCTCTCTATCAAATACGGCTTCAAGGGCCCGAACCACTCGGCGGTGACCGCATGTGCGACGGGCGTTCACGCGATCGGCGACGCGATGCGGCTTATCAAGCTCGGCGATGCCGACGTGATGGTGGCGGGCGGTGCCGAGGCGTCCGTGTGTGAGCTCGGCATCGGCGGATTCTGTGCGAGCCGCGCGCTTTCCACCGGGTTTAACGACGAGCCTGCACGCGCTTCCAGACCTTGGGACCGTGAACGGGATGGCTTCGTGATGGGTGAAGGCGCCGGCGTTGTGGTGCTGGAAGAGTTGGAGCATGCGAAGGCGCGTGGCGCGCACATCTACGGTGAGGTCGTCGGCTACGGGTTGTCGGGCGACGCCTATCACATAACGGCGCCTGCCGAAGGTCATGACGGTGCTTTCCGTGCGATGCGAGCGGCGTTCAAGAACGGCGGTCTTTCTCCGTCGGACGTTCAGTACGTGAATGCGCATGGCACATCGACGCCGCTGGGAGACGATCTAGAACTCGAGGCTGTCGAGCGGTTCTTCGGCGATGCTGCAAATGGGCTCGCGATGTCGTCCACGAAGTCGGCAACGGGACATCTGCTTGGTGCTGCGGGCGCGGTCGAGTCGATTTTCTCGTTGTTGGCGATCCGCGACAACGTGGCGCCGCCTACACTGAATCTCGACGAGCCGAGCCGGGACAGCGTCATCGACCGCGTGCCTCACGCGGCGCAGCCGCGGACCATCGATTGCGTGTTGTCTAACAGTTTTGGCTTTGGCGGCACCAATGCGAGCATCATTTTCCGTCGGTTCTAACACGTTTCAGGCACTCTCCTGGTCCCTTTGTTAGTTTGCGGCCTTCAACCTGATGCTCGTTGCGCTTTCCCGGAGTCCGTTTGTCGATGACTGGAATGCGCCGCTGGTGGCTGTTGGGCGCTTGCCTCGGATGCGGGACCGCAGCGGGTTTATACGCAGGCTATTGGGCCGTTACCGGGCGCGGACCACTCCCTGCCGCTTCGGCCGTTGTCATTCCGCGTGGCAATATCGCGCAAATCGGGCGTGCGCTGCGACAGGCTGGAGTTATCGCACGGGTTCTGCCGTTTCGCCTCGCTGCTGAGGCGACTGCTTGGCAAGGACCATTGCGTGCTGCCGAGTTCCGGTTCCCAGCTGAAGCAAGTCTTTGGGATGTGTTGCTTGTTCTGAGGAGCGGGCGCCCTGTTCAGCATTCGCTGACTATACCGGAGGGGCTGACGTCGGCGCAGATCGTGCTGCTGTTCTGGCAGGACGCAGCCCTCACCGGCGGCATCACTGTTCCCAAGGAGGGGAGTGTTTTGCCGCAAACCTATGAGTTCGAGCGTGGGGCAACTCGCCAATCGGTGCTCGGGCGGGCGCAAGCGGCGATGAGGGATGCGGTTGTTTCGGCATGGCGCGAGCGGGCGGCCGAGGCCGGCGTCGCTTCGGCGCGAGATGCCATCATACTCGCGAGTATCGTGGAGCGGGAGACGGCACTCGCGGACGAACGTCCATTGGTTGCGAGGGTGTTCCGCAATCGCCTGCTGCATGGGATGCGGCTTCAATCAGATCCGACGACGATCTATGGAGCCAGCGGCGGGTATGGAAAGCTCGATCGTCCTTTGAGCCGCGCCGATCTGGAGGCGGACGGGCCGTACAACACATACGTGGTGGCGGGATTGCCCGCTGCTCCGATCTGCAATCCAGGCCTGGCATCGCTATCAGCCGTGCTTCACCCGGCGCCTGGTTCCGCCTTGTATTTCGTAGCCGATGGCAAGGGCGGACATAGCTTTGCAACAAGCCTGAGCGAGCACGAGCAGAACGTGAAGGTTTATCGCGCTCAACCAAAATAGGCTCGGCTTTGAGGCAGAGCTTGGAGCGCAGGCAATAAAAAAGGCCAACCCGAAGGTTGGCCTTTGCTGAAACAGCGTTTGAAAAGCAGTCGTGGGAGCGGACCCCCGCCGTCTTAGAAAGTGTGACCGGTGAGCGTGGTGACGCCGAGGAACTGCACGGTCGTGCCATCGCTGAGCTTGATGGTGTAGGAGGGATCGGAACCACCATTGACGGATGCGTTGGCCTCCGCGTTGGCGATTTCTTCCTGGGTGTAGCCTGCAAAACCAACTTGCCAGTTGGTGTTGGCAAAATCCTGCACGGTGATCGTGCCGGTGTTTGCGTCGGTATTGTCGGCACTGTGTTGGATGTAGAAGCGGTTGCTGCCGAGGCCACCGGTTAGTGTCTCGTTGCCTTCGCCGGTGACGAATGCCGTAGCGCCGTTACCGCCAACCAAGCTGTCGTTGACATTCTGCGCCGCAACCGAGTCGGACGTGTTGTTGGCGTAAAGCACGAGGGCGCTCGCGGGGCCGCCCGGAACCGTGGAGCTGTATGTGGTCGCTTCGGCGCCATTCAGAGTTTCGTTACCGGCACCGGCAGCAAAGCCAGAGAGGACTGCCGGGTCGGACACCGATCCGACATTGCCAGCGAAGGTGATGCTGTCACCATCGCTGCCGAACATGTAAACGGGGCCGCCGCTCGAGTTTACCGTGTCTGCGACACCCGACGCGGCGACGAAGTAAGCCTGACCGGAGCCGGCGTTGAAGGTATTGCCGCCGACGCTGTCGAACAGTGCGATGCTGGCCGCGCCACCGTAGATGGTGTCATTGCCAACTCCGCCTGTGCTGTCGGGGATGAGCGTCACGATGGTTGCGCCACCGGCGACGTCGCTGCCGTAGATGACCTGACCGGGTGCCGTCGCGAAGATCGCATCGGCGGCGCCGCTGGCGTGGACGGTGTTGGTGCCGTCGTCGAGATGGACGAAATCGTTGAACGAGCCGGAGAAAGCACCAGCGGACGTATCGTTCAGTGTGATGTCAGCGCGGCCCGTGCCGGAGAACACCGTGTCAGGACCCGTTCCGGTGATGATCGTGTCGTCGCCGCTGCCTGCAACGATGACGTCCTTACCAGACTCGCCATCTCCCTTGTAGGTGTTGTTGCCGGTGGTGAAGATGACGGTGTTATTGCCACCCTTGTCTTGATATGTCGCTGACGGGTTGATGCCCGTGAACATGACATAATCGTTTACGCCGGAACCGGTGACCGTCGCGGCGCCATTCTGATCAACGAACGTGATTGCGTGCGGATCGGCGGTCGGCAGCGTAAACGAGCCGGTGGTGGTGATCTCGTTCAGGGTCAGAGTGTAGTCGCCTGATCCCGTAACGGTGGTCTGCGTCCCGGTCGCACTGATGAGGTTCTCGGTGACCGTTCCGGCGTTCACGAGAATCTTCTCGAAGGCTTTTGCATAACCCAGCGTGTTTGTGCCGGTGACGGTGAAGACCAGTGATGTGCCGATACTGCTTGTTATCGACACTTGCCCAGAAACGCTCATTTGCCCTACCCCGCCTTAAACCAAGTGCCTAAACACGCCGCGCCGCACTAATCCGTGGGCTGGTTGGTCCATACCAGAACGAGCGCGGTGGAAACAATAACGAATTGCTTATAAATGCCGGATTTCTTTTCAAAGATCAGCAGTGTTGCCCCGCAACCATTGTCGGGCGCCGATTAGGGTGGGCAGAGAGGTATCAAGGCATAGATTAGCCCTCGGACCATAGGTATTCATTAAGGTTTGGCGGCGAATCAACCCCGGATTTCCGTTTTAAGCACGGCTAGCATTGGAGTTCTCTTCTGTGCGGCCGTGGATTACATCCTTATGCACGAGGGGATTTTGAGTGATAAAAAAAAGCACGGCCTGGAGACGTGGTATCTGTCTGGTCGTTTCGGCTCCGTCAGGCGCCGGTAAGAGCACAATCACCCGCGCCCTTTTGGCCTCGGATTCCGCGCTGTCTTTGTCGGTCAGTGTCACCACCCGCGTCGCCAGGCCGGGAGAAATAGACGGTGTGCACTATCATTTCCGGTCGGACGCGGAGTTTTCGACGATGGCGGCGGCTGGGTCGCTGCTGGAACACGCCAGGGTATTTGGACGGGCCTACGGGACGCCTCGCGCACCCGTCGAGGACTCTCTTGCCCGCGGTCAAGACGTGTTGTTCGACATCGACTGGCAGGGATGGCGGCAGGTGAAAGCGTCTTTGCCTTACGATAGCGTGGGGCTGTTTATTCTGCCGCCCTCGCTGGAGGCGCTCAGGGCCCGCCTAAGCCGGCGGGCGAGCGATTCCGCCGACGAAATTGCAAAGAGAATGCGGCAGGCGGTCGAAGAGATTTCCCACTGGGATGAATTCGACCATGTCCTGATCAATGATGACCTGGAGCATTGCATCAAGGAGGCTCGGTCTGTGCTGCACGCCGCACGGTGCACGGTAGCCCGGAGCATCGGCGCGAGGGATTTGGTGGCTGGCTTCGGGCGTTAGTTCGCTGAGCTGGGCTCTGGAGGCAGCCGACCGGTGACGCATGTGATCACATGCGTTACTCTATATAAGGCGTGACCGTCTAATTCGACGGTCGGCGCTCAATCCGGCCGGGCGAGTTTTCTGGCGGTTCTGAGTAGGAATGTCCGGTCATCTGGAGAGCAGGCCCGGTAAAGCCTGATCATTGCGAGTTCGTCGCCAGTCGGGTCGCTCTCCGATCGGGCGCCTTCAAGGATGTGCTCTACGGGGACGCCCAGGGCTGCCGCGATGCGCATGATGTTGCCGCGCAGCTGGCCCGCCCGATTGGTTTCCCATTGAGCTACCGCGCTACGGCTTACTTCGCAGGCGGCGGCCAGTTCGTCCTGCGTCATACCGCGCGCCTGGCGGAGGATGCGTATTCTGGCACCGATCGAGTCGCCAGCTTTGACCGGTGTATCCACGGTGACACTTTGAACGAGAACCTCTAACAAGTCCAGTTAGTATGCTTGACAGCCGCTTTGTTAGCTCGTCTAACTCTGTTGTTAGTGTAGGAGGCTGTGATGCACCCGAGAACGAAATGGACACCTGAGCTTGATGGAACGCTGAAGTCACTCCGGGACGCTGGGCGGACATGGGACGGCATAGCCGCCGAGATGGGGCTGGGGCGTAACACTGTGCTTGAGCGCGGCCGGAAAATCGGCGCGCGCAGGGTCGCAGTCCAGGTGGAGGCGGTCGTCGAGGAGTCGAAGGACCGCGCGCCGCGGGGTGCGGGTTTTCCGGCCTGCTGGGACCTTCTGACTGCCGGCACACCCATCGAGGGTGCCCCCTACCCTTTTCCAGTCTTTCTTTAAGGAACGTATAGTGAACGATAAGTTCGACTTCTTCGATGGCTGTTTTGGAAGCAACGGATCCGGTCGTGTGGACCACGATTTTGTCGTGAACCGCATGGAGGAGGCTGGCGCCACATTGCTGGCGCTACCGAATACAGGCCATACCACCAAGCTGCGGGTGAGCCAGCTTGCCGTTGCCGCTGGGACAGATGAGCCTGCCTGGAGCCCGGATACACGACTGCGCCTGCCAGTGCCTTCCGCCTCGCGCATCACGCGGATGGACGAGTCGTATGGGTGGCTGCAGCTGATCCCGGGCGAACGCCACGTGATGCGCCGCCTGGTGGGTGCCAGGAGCCTGGTCAGTCCGGCGACCGAGCGGCACCTGTTCTCGTGGAGAAGGCTTGGCGGACTGGTGGGCGCCGACCACAAGGCGGTTCAGCGCTGGCATAGGCAGGGCATCGACATGATCGTGGCTGCCCTTCTCGCACTCAAAGCGCGAGAGGGTTCGGCACGGCAGGCCGAGCGGGTGTGACGGCAGAAACGTTGTTTCCGGTAACGTTTTGGACAGCTAACGTTTGTGGAGGGTGATCCGGTAGGCGCAGCGAGGGGTGGAGTAGCGCCCCTCGATCGTCTGGTCGTTTGCACCTGTTGCACCAACATTTTCAAACGTCAGTTGGTAGGGTTTCCTCTCTGCACCCAGAACGGTCAGTGCAGCCCGGATGTCGCCGTGCGGGTCCACTGTTCCACGGAGTATGAGTGTGCCGAGATTCGGCGTGAACATGACTGCGTTATTTTGGACCTGCAGACTGGCCTGCGCCGGCGGGTCGCATGTTCCACCGATTGGTTGAAGCATTCCTGTGTAAAGCTCCTGATCGCCGTTCCCCGCGCAGCCCACGGAAGACAGCGCCAGGATGGTTGCGGACGCAGCAAGTCGGCTTCGCAATGGTTTCTCGAACACCGGTCGTGTTTTCATTGCCCAGATGACCCAACTTTCGGTATAACTTGATTAACGATGGCGGTTTGCGCTTCGGCGCTTCACCTTCTCCGTAATTCACGAACAATCCGCTGACGTCGGTGACTGGTTGCCTCGCAAGGGACCGTTCGCCGATCACTTAGCACGAGAAGTTGGCAGGAGGCGAGTATGGCACACAATGCTCCATCGCCACTCGAACTCATGATGACCACCATGCACCGGAAGTGGGCCGCAGGCGACGTCGACGACGCGGTGATGTTGGCCAAAGCCATTGCTCCCTACGTGCATGCGAAAGCCTCGAGCGTGCGGCCAACCGACGAATTATCCGCCATGAGGGACGACCAGCTGAATGAGCTCTGCGGACCTGGCGGAAACAGAGCGTGCATTTCGGCGGAAGATCAGGAACAGCCTGGCAGCATGGTCTGAGTTTGCGCTTCAGCCCCAAGGTCACCGTCCAGCACGCCACCACATGGCAATCATTGCAGCGCTCGAGAGTGTTGCACGGGGACAGTGCCGGCAATTATTGCTCCTCCTCCCGCCAGGATCGGCGAAGAGTACTTACACCAGCAAGCTTTTTCCTGCCTGGTGGCTGGCGCGAAATCCGGGGAGCTCGGTTATCGCGGCGAGCCACACGGCTGGTCTCGCCGCAGATTTTGGACGCAACGTCCGCGACCTGGTTGAGGAACATTCAGCACGCTTGAATTTACGGCTGCGGCTCGACGCACGAGCCACGCAGCGGTTCCTGACCGACAAAGGCGGTGAGTATTTCGCGATCGGGGTACACGGCGCTGTGACGGGCCGGCGTGCTGACCTCGCCATTATCGACGATCCGGTTCGTTCGCTGGCTGACGCGGAAAGTGCTACGTCCAGGGAGCATCTCTGGAACTGGTTCCGTACGGAGCTCGTAACGCGAATGAAGCCGCATGGCCGGATTGTGGTGGCGATGACGCGCTGGCACTCGGACGATCTTGCGGGACGATTGATCGCTCAGCAGGGTTGGAAGGTGCTGCGTCTGCCGGCACTGGCCGAGCCGGGCGATTTCCTGGGACGCATCGAGGGCGAAGCACTTTGGCCTGAGTGGGAGGACAGGGCTGCCCTTCTGCTCAAGCAGTCGTCGCTTGGCGAACGGCATTTCTCGGCTTTGTTTCAGCAGACGCCATTGCGGGCGCAAGGCCAACTTTTCGACATAACGCGGATACGCACCGTCGACCGCCTGCCGATGGGGTGTGCTGCCCGTGCATGGGATCTCGCAGCCACAGCTGGAGGTTCCGGTAACCCAGACTGGACGGTCGGTCTCAAACTTCTTCGCGATGAAGCCGGCATGTTCTTTGTCGACGATGTCATCCGGATGAGGGGACCGCCGGCCGATGTCGTCGACGCAATCCGGACAGCGGCGGCACAAGATGGACAGAACGTTGTGATCGGTCTCCCGAGAGATCCAGGACAGGCTGGCCACACTCAGGTGTTATTCCTAACCCAGGCATTAGCGGGATATCGGGTGCACTCCAGTCCTGAGACGGGAGCAAAGGGCGTGCGCGCCATGCCCGTGGCAGCACAGGCGGCGGCTGGGAATTTGAGTATTCGGCGAGCCCCCTGGAATGCGGACTTCCTGAACGAGCTCGCCGACTTTCCGAGTGGACCAAAAGACGACCAAGTCGATGCGCTATCGAGAGCATTTATGATGCTCCTTGGGCCGACCGCACCGGCCCGGTTTGCCTCCCTGGACTTTTTTGCGCGCTAGCCTTGTCGCCGCACCAATCAAGCTTCCGGAGGGCAGTCATTGTTTCGCACGATATGCGATCTTGTTCCGACCGATACCGACTATCCAGAGCGCACTCGGCGGCTTACCATGCTGGGCCGCGTGCTAGACGGCTCGCTCTATGACGATCTACCCTATGAGTTTCAAGACGAGAGGACGTCGTCCGGCGAGTACATACCGCTGAGGCAAAGGCGGCCGTCAGTTCAGTACGGGCTTGCACGTCTTGTCGTCGAAGATAGCGTAGCATTGCTTTTCAGCGAAGGGCATTTTCCAGCGATCGACTCGCCTGACCCCGCGGTACGCGCAGTGCTGGCGAGTATTTTCCGCGACGCACGCGTGAATTGCGTCATGACCGAAGCCGCTGTTAGAGGCAGTGTAGGATCGGTGGCGCTGCTGTTGCGCGTGCTTCGGGGCCGGGTTTTCATTGATGCGATGCAAACTGCCTACTTGACACCAGTCTGGGATCCATTCGAGCCGGACACGCTCGCCGAGGTTATTGAGCAATACAAGGTGAGCGGGGCAGAGCTGCAGGCACGAGGCTATGAGATTGATGACGCGCAGGGCAATTTCTGGTTTCGTAGAAGCTGGACCGCCGAGTGGGAAACGTGGTTTGTTCCGCAACCGGTAGGGCCGGCTTTCACAGCCACTCTGGACGAAGTCCACAGTGTTCACCATGGCCTCGGTTTTGTCCCATTTGTGTGGATCCGCAATCTTCCCGGTGGCGATGGGGCCGATGGTGCCTGCACCTTTCGGCCGGCTCTGGAAACCGGAATAGAAATTGATTATCAGCTAAGTCAGGCTGGAAGAGGCCTGAAGTACAGCAGTGACCCGACACTCCTCATTAAGGAGCCAGCCGGCCTCGATGGCACAATGGTTCGCGGCGCTGCAAATGCACTGGTTGTCAGCGAGAAAGGCGACGCAAAGCTGCTCGAGATTGGCGGTACGGCGAGCCAAGCCGTTATCGACTACGTCAAGATACTTCGCGAACTAGCATTGGAAAGCATCCATGGGAACCGGAGCGATGCAAGCCGCTTCTCCGCGCCCGCGAGCGGACGATCGCTGGAATTAATGAATCAGGGCTTGCTGTGGCTCGCCGATAACCTGCGTGTCAGCTATGGTGAAATAGGCCTGCTGTCGCTAGCACGTTTAATCTTGCGGGCTCAGGAACGTTACCCTTTGCGGGCGGAGGGGCGCGAACTCGAGCCCGTTGATGCATTTGCGCCAATCAGTTTGAGGTGGCCGGACTGGTATCCGGCAGACGCATCCGATCGAAAGCTCATGGCGGAAACAGTTGTACTTCTTGTGAATGCAAAACAGCTCTCACGAGAAACTGCTCTCAGAATCCTTGGCCCCAGTTACGACATCAATGATGTTGGGGTCGAACTTGAACTCATCACTCGTGAAGGTGCCTGATTATGGAGATTGACGCACCGGATCAGCAAGCCGAGCAGATTCTTTCACTGAAGGCTCGCGCCGCGAATCTGGAACAACGGCTGGCGGAACAGGAAATGGTATCGACCGAGGAGTTACTGCACTCCGAGCTACGCCTTGCCGCATTCCGAGCAGGGATGATCGATCTCGACGGTATCAAATTGATTGATCCGATATCATTAAAACCTAATGAACACGGCGTTCGCCCAGAGTTGATCCAGGTGCTGGCTGACCTACGTCGCGACAAGCCTTGGCTTTTCGCGTCGGCAACGTCCGGCAGCGTCGTAACACCGCCGGCCTCGTCCCCCCACCGCAGGAAGCTTGCGACCGACATGACGATGGAGGAGTGGCGATCCGCTCGCTCGGAACTGCTCCGACGACGCTAACCTCCTCCAGCAAGAGTGAACGTTTATGGGAGCCTTGGGGCTCCCTATTTCTTTGAGGATCAATGCATGTCGATTTCCAACTTTCCTCTGGCGCTTCAGCCGATTATCCAGCAAGGCTTCCTCGAGCGGGAGTTTCAGCAGGCACTCCGCTCCAAGATTGGATATCGCGCCTGCGCTGATCGTGAGGATTTCGCTGTCGGGATTGGCGAGACACTGACTAAGACACGCGCGGGGCTACGGCCCGCGGTCACGGTCCCCTTGATAGCCTCGGCCAACACGAACCTTGATAACGGGCTGTCGCCTGCGACATGGAACGTTGAACAGTTCACTCTGACGTTGAACCATTACGCAGCTACCATGGACTTAAACATGGTGACTAGCCGCGTTGGCATAGCAAGCCTTTTTCTTCAAAACGCCTATGTGAACGGCGAACAGGCTGCACGCAGTCTTGACGATCTTGCTCGAAATTCATTGTTCGGCGCCTATTTTGGTGGCAACACACGGGTTAGGACGTCTCTAACGGCACCCGCAACGACAATTTCGGTAGACGATATTAGGGGCTTTCAACAGGTTTTTGTAAATGGCGTACAGCAGGTCGTCAGCTCTACAAATACACTGAGCGTCACGGTCGGATCGAACATCTATACGCTTGTCCTGGCAACTGCAGACGCCCTGAACATCTCCACGGCTCCCGCAGGTGTCTCCGGAACGCTGACCTTTTCTACCAACGTGATTGTAGCCGATGGAACGGCTGGTAGCTCGATTTTGGCAGGGACGGGCTCGCTCATCCTTCGACCGAACGGACGGAGCAATTCGTCGCTGATCCAGGTCGGCGACATGCTCGCTATGACGAACATTCTCGACGCGGTGGCGAACTTGCGCTTGAATGCCGTTCCCGACATCGACGGCGCCTATAACTGCTATCTCGATCCGATCAGTGCCCGGCAGCTATTTGCCGACCAGGACTTTCAGCGCCTGTTTATTGGTTCGACATCTGCAAATGAAGTGTTCCGTCCTGGACAGGGTGTGGTGAACGACTTTCTTGGACTACGATTTGTGCTTACCAATGAGTCCTATGTTCAGCCGCACCCTACACTAGCCGGCGCGTTAATACGACGCCCGATTGTTGTAGGCAAAGGCGCTCTGATCGAAGGTGATTTTGCCGGAATGGCGGCTGACGATGTTGCGCCGCACGAGTCTATCGTCTCGCTTGTCGACGGCGTTTGCATGGTGACCCGGGAGCCGATTGACCGACTGCAGCAGATCATTGCCCAGTCCTGGTATTGGATTGGTGGTTTCTGCGCCCCGTCTGACACAACGACAACGAGCCTCACTGTTCCGACCGCGACGAATGCTAACTTCAAGCGCGCAGTCATGATTGAACATCTTGGGTGATGCAAGCGCTTGAGCGCACTCAATAATGGAATTATCTTCGATCAAAGTGGATCGGAAATGAACTCCAGTTCTTTGCTTTGACGGGCATCTTTATCCGACTGTTTACCTCAATTCACTCGGACACCGCTCTCGTCATTCTAAACAGAAAACATTTTTCACCTGCTCACCAAGGGCCGGGGAGACTCAGCGCTTGTTCACCGATCAACAGAAGACGGACATAAGGCGACATTGCGGCTATCCGGCGTATGGCGCCTCCCCGGCCGGCAACATGGGGTGGCGTTTCTACACCGCCTACGGCACGCTCGAGTATCGAATGAACAACTTGTCGGCGGCTGAGGAAGCCGTCGCGCACATGTATCTGGCTACAATTGGGCAGCTTGAATTGGCGGTGCCGTGTTCGAGCGACAACCTCGACACTGAAGTCGCTGCGGCATGGACTCACAATGTTCATGAAGTCAACGACCGGCTACGCCTTCTTGATGAATGGAGGAAGAGACTATCCAGCTTCCTCGGCATACCGCCAGGAGACGGACTTAGCGGCACCGGCCTGAGTTGGCGTGTTTGATGGACGGTACCGCGCTTCAAGACAAGGTCAGCCGGGGATTAGGGCGCGCTGCGCTCAAATTGGGAGTTCCGTTCACAGTTTACCGGCCGACCGGTCCATTGCCACCGTGCAACTCGCAAAACAAGGTCATTACGCTCTTTGCGCATATGACCCGTGGCCAATCAGGATCAAATCCGCCGGCAACGTTGGCGACGCCATTCTGGTCCGGAGTATACGACACCTCTTATACAGACCCCGGCGATTACCTCGTTGGACGCAATGCAACCTTCTTTGTGGCCGCGCAGCCGGACAATCAACCGGCCCAGTGCGTCTTAACAAACAGCCTTGTGTCGCTCACTCGCCAAATTGTACCAAGCAGGGCTGGGTATGCCGGCCTAACAACCACTACTGGGACGGTTATTCTCGAAGCCTGGCCCGCTAGTTTATTGCGCTCTGCTGCGCACGGAGCGTCCAACAGCAAGAGCCTCGGCGAACTTGGTGGATTTCTCCTTCTCCTTCCCCAGCTTCCAATTGTTCCCAAACCAGGCGACGTCATCGCGGATGATCTCGACAATACCTACGTCGTAACGAGCTCACAATCTTCAATTTCGGGTTGGTGTTTATCCGTCCGCCAGACAAGCGCTTGAGGAGATTACAGATGAATGCTGACCGGTTGCATGTGATCACGGCTCGCTTCAATCCCCTCCGATGGGAAACACCGGATCGCCATTACCGGGAATGGGTAGACCACATCCTCGACTCCGGGTCGCGACTGACGGTTGTCGAAGTGCAGTACGGAAAACGACCGTTTACGGCGGTTCTGCCGCATGTAAACCACGTAGGACTGCGGGCTGATAGTTGGTCTTGGAGCAAAGAATGCGCGATTAATGAAGGCATAAAGCGGCTTCCTGATGCCGAGTATATCGCCTGGGCCGACGCTGACATCTGGCACCGTAAAGTCGGCTGGGCGCGGGAGGTGGTGGAGCATCTTCAGCACTATAGAATCATTCAGACCTGGAGCCGAGCGCTCGACCTTGGCCCCCATGACGAACTCATCGGCGTACATTCCTCCTTCTGCT
>CAZZVF010000026.1:0-17529 GCA_964657355.1 uncultured Buchnera sp. | reverse complement strand
CAATAATTCGTGCACGGGCGAGGGTGCGCATCGTTGGTTCAGGAACGAGGACCATATGATTCGTTTCTTTCCATCGTCGCTGTGCCGAGGGACTTTTCAGCAGCCTGCTAGTTCTCAATGCAGGGCAGACGACAATTCGCCGACGTCCGCGTACAGCTCCAGGTCGTCGTGGACGAGCATGCAACCAAACCCACAAACCGCTTCTGCGTCGTAGGACAGTCGGCCGGAAAACAACAAACCCATCCTATGGCGGCCGGATCGGGACGACCCTCATGCACTCGCCGGATCCAATCGCACCCTCGATCTGAACCGCGACGCGGCGCGCAGCGACGACGTAAAAGGCAGCACCTACCGAATAACCCGCCCCCGGCAATGAAACTCCGCCAACCTACTGCGTCACCGTGAAGCTCACATTGTCGTGGAAAATGCCGTTGATCTCGCCTGCATTTGTATAATTGACGTAATTGCCGGCAACGTCGATCGCGCCAACCGATGTTATTGTATAAGTGCCAGGCGCTGTGTTCCCCGGCAGCTGATAGACAATCGGAAATGTGCCCGTCAGCGCGTGACCGTAGAACGGACCGCTATTGAAGCAGAGTTGCGTGCTGCTGCCGGTAAGCGTCGCGCAGATCGACTCCGACGCCACGCCCGACACATCGTCCGTCGCAGTCACATCCAGTTTCAACGGAACCTTGCCGTTGAGCCTGACATCCGGCGTCCTGATAACACCTTGCGTAATATACGGCGCTGAAAAATCAGCTTCATTCGGGTTCTTGACCTGGAACGTGATCGTGGGAAACAGGGCAGCAAGCTGCCTACTGTCATAGCCGCTGCAATTGCCGTCGGCATCGCAGACCTGGCCAGTCGCAAGCGTCCACGTTCCCGCCTCGGTATAAAGCGAGAATGCCTGGTTTGGCAGCCCAAGCGTCCCATACTGACTGGGCAAGTAACCGCGGACATGCGCGTGGGAAGGCAGCCCGGCCGGGAAACTGACGCCGGTGCTAGCGAACTCGCCGGACGGCCCCTGGAACAGGAAGCCGACACTCGTCACCTTGCCGCTGAGCACGAGATCGAACCCCGGTGACGCCGCTGGTTTTGTAACGTCGACGGTAGGAGTGGAAATTCTGCCCGAAACGATAGCCGGTTGGCCAAAGCAGGCGCCTGCCGAAAGGCCGATTACGCAGGATGCAGCAAAGGGCGCAACGAGTCTGATAATCATCTCCCGGTGACTTCAACCTTTAGTTGAAATCTGCCATATTCCCGGCCATTTCGCAACCGGAGCCTGTGCCGGCTGTTCATCGCCTGCAAAAACCACCCTGTGCGGCGCCTATCCGCTCCAGATGCTCGAAGCGACGTCAAAGCGCAGAGGCCCTCACCCAGTCGATATAAAGATGCTGGATATCGAACGTATACACTGTCCTAATAATTCCGGAAGCACGAGCAGCCTCCAGGTTCCGTCAGCGTCTTCATCCGCACTTCATAACTTTAGCCGCCACAGCGCAAATTCGTCATCAAAACCCCGCCGAAACGGCACCGGCAGACCCTTCCGGGCGCCGCGCACGGCCATGCCCCGGTCGCGCCATACCACCCCCAACCCGGAAGTGGACATGCGCAAGCCCGACCCTCAACGCCGCAAAAAATTTGCACGCCCATGTCGATTTCCACGAACCTCGTTCGTCGTTCCGATGCCACGCCACCCGGGCGGGCTTAACCAAGGAGACATACGATGCGCGTGATGGTGTTCGTGAAGGCGACCGCAGAGAGCGAAAAAGGCGCGCCACCCTCGGCCGAGCTGATCGCGGCAATGGGCAGGTTCAACCTCGAACTTCACGAGGCCGGCGTCCTCCTGCTCGCCGAAGGCCTCAAACCCACCTCGCAAGCCAGGCGCGTCGCATTCGATGGTCCCGGCCGCACGGTCATCGACGGGCCCTTCGCCGAGACGCGCGAGCTCGTGGCCGGCTTCTGGCTGTGGGAAGTCAAGGACCTCGACGAGGCGGTCGCCTGGGTGAGGCGCTGCCCCAATCCCATGCCGGGGCCAAGTGAAATCGAAATCCGCCCGCTCTTCGACATGGCCGAGATCGAGGCGCTCCTACCACCGGAAAGTGTGAAGTTACGCAGCGACCGGATGCAGCGCTGGGAAGCCCTCGGCGCCACGAACCGGGCTTCCGCCGCTCCAACGGCCTCGGAGATCGACCGGCCGCAGACCGCCTGAGAACGCGCGACAGCCGTCAACCAACGCGGCTGTTCCAACCCGCTTGCCTCCTCCATCGGCGTGGCCGACAAGATTCAATGGCTGCAGGTGAGACACGGCGGGCGATCGAAGCGGTTTTTCGCCTTGAACGGGCCAGGCTCATCGCGGGTCTGGCGCGCATCGTGCGCGACGTCGATCGCGCCGAGGAACTCGCCCAGGATGCCATCGTCGCAGCCCTGACCGATTGGCCCGGCAAAGGCGTTCCTGCCAATCCAGGCGCCTGGCTGATGACCACCGCCAAGCGCCGCTGCATCGACGCAATCCGTCGCGACAGGACGCGCGATCGCGTGCATCTGGCATTGGCGCGCGAGTGGGATACCGAGCCCGACAGGGTCCCGGCGCTCGAGGCGGCCTTGGACGACAATCTCGGCGACGAGCTCCTGGCCCTGATCTTCACGTCCTGCCACCCCGTGCTGCCGGCCAGTGCCCGATCGGCGCTCACGTTGCGTGTCCCTCGGCGGCCTCACGACGGACGAGATCGCCCGCGCCTTCGTCCAGCGAGGCGACGATCGCCCAGCGCATCGTGCGCGCCAAGCATACGATCGCAAAGGCCGGCTTCCGCTTCGAGGTGCCGCGCGGCCCAAAGCGTTCGGCGCGCCTCGCCTCGGTGCTCGAGGTCATCTACCTGATCTTCAACGAAGGCTATGCGGCCAAGGCGGGCGACGACCCTGTCCGGCCCGCCTTGTGCCGCGAGGCGCAACGCCTGGGCCGCATGCTGGCAGGGCTGATGCCCGCGGAGGCAGAGGTGTTCGGCCTGCTGGCCCTGATGGAAGTCCAGGCATCCCGACTGCCCGCGCGCACCGGCCCGGACGGTGTGCTGATACCACTGACCGCGCAAAACCGCGCCCGCTGGGATCATCTGCTCATCCGCCGGGGCCTCGACGCACTGGCGCGCGCCGAAGCCCTCGGGCGCGAAGCAGGTTGCGAAAGCGGACACGCCGGTCCCTACGCCTTGCAGGCCGCACTCGCGGCCTGCCACGCCCGCGCCCGCAGCCCGGCCGATACCGACTGGCACCGGATCGCATCGCTCTATGACCGCCTGCGCGCGGTGATGCCCTCGCCGGTGGTCGTACTCAATCGCGCCATCGCCCACAGCATGGCGTTCGGACCCGACGCTGGATTGCTCCTCTTGAACCAGATCCGCGACACCAAAGCCCTGCGGACCTATGCGCCATTGCCGGCGGCGCGAGGCGACTTCCTGTTCCGCGGCGGTCGGCTGGCCGAGGCACGCGCAGAATTCGAGGCCGCGGCCAAACTCACCCGCAACGCGCCGGAAGCGGCCTTCCTCCTCGCGCCGGCGGGCAAACTCGTCCGCCAGTGCGGCATGCGCGTCGGACGCTTCCTTGGCAATCGCGGCCATCCGTATCTCGGCCTCCTGCACGATCCGCAGATCCGTCTTGACCCTGCTCAGCTGGGTCGGCGTCGGCCAGGAAAGCGCCTCGGAGTAAAGCCCGCACAGCGCGAACACCGTGCCGATCGAGACTAACGCCGTCAGTGCTTTGACAACCCCTTCGATGCCGTACAAAGGCACCCAAAGCGTTACGAGATCGAGCCAGTGGCCGGCACCGCACAATAGAATAAACGCCGCGAACAACAGCAATACCGGCCTGAACACAATATCCGGACGCGCGCGGATCGCAGCAACGATCACAACCAGTATCGCGAAATACGCCAGCCCCGTGCCGATATCGGACAGCGCATGAAGCCAGAGCAGCCCCGGCTCCCACAGCAGACAAAAGCCGTGCGGTGTCAGGCCGCTGGGATCGAAGAGCCAAAGCTTCAGCTGTTAAAGCACTGAACAATCCTCGTGGAACGACGAGGCTACAGCGTGAACGTGAATTAAACGCTAACGACCCCCCGCGTCCCCGCCATCAACCCGCCGGATGATCCGCCCTGGACCCACGCCCTCGAACAGGCGGCCAAGCGACACCGCGCCCATGCCGCTCATAAAACCCGACAACCCGGCCTGCGTCGTCCTTTTCGCACCCGCTCTCCATACTCGCACCAAGCTCCCCAACCATCCTGCAAACGACCTCAGCGCGACCGAAACGACTCCGCTACGCGTGAAGTAAGCGCAGCCTCGGCGAACGCCGTATAACAGCCGCCGACCTCACGCAGGTCGATGGCCGCAGCCCCGACACCCTGATCTCATCGACGCGACACGAAGCTCCGCTCCGCGGCATGCTCTTGAAGATGGTTCGTGTCTCAAGAGGGGCTTGTTGCCCTCACCGCGTTACCGACCCGCTCCAAAGCCGCCTGTGCTGCCTGGGTGTCCACGTCAAACTCGACGGCTCGTTCAGCAGCCGCCACAGCCTCATGAAAAAAGCCCTGCGCAAACAAGGCATCGCGCAACAGCGCCCAAGCCGTAGGGCTGACAGGATCCAGTTCCGTCGCATGTGCGAACGCATGCCGGGCATCGTCGACCGATCCAGCTGCCCGAAACAGCTTTCCCAGACGCATGGCAAAATTAGGGTTCGATCCGCTTGCAACTGCCCGTTGCTGCAACACGATCGAAGACTCGATGTCGCCCTCGCGCTCGACAATGCGGGACAGTTCATGCAATCCAACAGCAGAATTCGGCGAGACGATCAACCCTGCTTCGAGCTTCGAACGAGCGCCGGGATCGTCCCGCCGCGCATCGATGACACCCTCTTGCAGCATCGGGTTCCAACGCGCCTCCATGAACCGGACGACATATTCGTCGAACGTGAAACTTCCCTCCCACATATACTCATATCGTGTTGTCGCATTGGCCCATTTCATTCCGAAGTGCCGCGCGACGGAAGGGTGCACAGGTACGAACCGTGCCATGAACGGGGCCTCTGTCAGATGATCCCGGATCCGCTGTCCGAATTTGTGCGGAAAACCGATACGATCACACAAAGTGGCTGCAATATGCCGGGCTATCCGGCCACCGTAGTGAAAGGCGGACTGAAACATCTGCTCTTCCGGAAGATAGGTCTCGATGAGATCCGCACACCCATAGCCGGTTTGTGCATCCAGTTCTCGCTGGCTTTCACAGGCAAGTTCGAAAAGACGCGCCACACGGCAAGTTCCGGCAACATCATGGTGCCGGTAAAGTGCCAAGGCGGCTTCAGGCAAGGTTCCCGCGTTGATGAGCTTCGACAAGAACCGGTCGTTGTATTCGGGTGGATAAGGTGGATTTCCATAGCGCGCCTTTGGCGTCAGAGGGTGCGGCAAACCCTGGTAAGGATACAGGAACGAGCCATTCACCAAGGGCACGATATGTTGTCTCGCAGGCACAACGAGACCGAGATCACTATAGGACGGCGGAGGATTGAGACTCCTCTGCGCAACTACCAAGTCTGCCTTCGCCAAAAGCTCCCGCGACCCCTGTGTCGCCGGATGGTAAGTGTCGATGCAATCGAGCGTCAGACTGATATAAGGGCTTACGAAGCGTCGTATGATCGCCGCCAATACCTGGACCTGACAGTTGCCGAAAAAAACGACGTGCAAACTGTGCCCTCTCCGGTCCCGGCCGAAACGGCCCTCCGGCGAGCCTAACGCAGACGGAAAACAAGAGTCGATAGCGCCGGCCAGCGTCCCTCTTTGCAGCGTCCCGCCATCCACCCGCATATAGATCCGTAACCCTTCACCCTTTGACAATCAGGTTCGTGCGGGTCGGGGGTCGGCGTTTTCATCGGGCGCAATAGAGTGCGAATTCGCACCTTCCCTATCCAAGAGCTACCCGATCTTTGGGGCTTTCGAGGTGACCGGTCAGAGTTGCCAGAAGTTCTATTAGCTGTCGCCGAGGCTTCACGTCGACGCCAATGAAGGGGCAAGTCTCGTCCCGTCTCAACAGCGCTTCAATCAACGATTTCTGCCTCTCCGCCGAGAGCCTGTAGAGCTTCTCGTCAATGACTCCGATGTCAACTCCGATCTGCCAGGCAAGATGGATCGGCACCAAAAGCACTTTCAAGCAAGAGCTTCCTTTAATCTCCTCTATGGAAGGAAGCTTGCGCGTCTTGTCCTCGCCACGGAGAATGCACTGCGCAATCGCCTCCCGCCATGCTTTGTCTTCATAACACCTTGTCTGTCCGGCAACTCGCTCCCGGGCGAACTCTTCGGTCACGAGACGTCCATTCTTCAGGATCATCGGAGAATGTTGGGAAGTATCGCATTCGAAGGATTCTATGCTAGCGAACTTATCAAAAGCCGGCTCCAACTCAGGGTCCGAAAGCTGGTAGTGAACGGGCACCGTTCTGCATGTATGAGGACGCCGGTCGTATATACCACATTGTTTATTCACGAGTTTGGAACAGCGGCCAGACTGCAAGTCTAGTGTCAGCGCCGATATCCGCACATACTTTCGGACTCGTTCGGCCTCACTCCAACTACTCGATCGGCCGGTAAATCGGATCGAAGATTGTTCATCCAGCAATTGCCGCTTGGCGATAAATGCCGCCAAGTCGCGTTGATCCGCATCGAGTCTGCCGTGAGTTCTTATCCAGTCCTTTATCGACAACGGCAGCTCTGACGTACTAAAGCAAAGCCAAAATACGAAGTCGCTCGATAGATTGATTGTTTCTGTGAGCTCAACCTCAGGGGATCTGTTGCAGCACTTCCCACACATCGTACACGAAAAGTGTCGGTCTCTCTGCACGCTAACTCACCTCCGATGCATCTCAGCCGTTCCAGGCCCTCTGTAGCTTGGCTTTCTCTGCCATCAGGTTTGCCGCGGATCAATCACGCGCTGGTCATGTCCGCTCGTGAGGCGGCGGGACGCGAGGCCAGCCCGACCGCCGGCGTGATACGTTCAGGACCGCGACCGCCTGGTTACTCATGGCACACGTCCGCCTGCTCACCCGGCGGCTGGCACGAGTTCGATACGGAATGATAAGTTGCGAGCCAGACTCTCAGCGTTTGTGAGTTAACATGTTAGCGTTGGCATCAGTGCCTCGGTCAGGAAGGGTCGACAGCGATGGCGGACACGTCTCAGGGCTCGATGACAGACCTTGCTCCGGTGATGGCGACGGAGTTGAAGAACCGGGCAGACCAGCTTGCCGCAATCCTGGACATTCCGCCCAACACGTATGAGGGAGGCGAGCCCGAGGCCTACCAGGTGATGGGTCACGTGGCAGCCATGCCGACGGTCAGCGATTTCGGCAAGCGGCACGTGTATGGAAACGAGGTGCTGCGTAACGCGGCAAAGGCGTTTCCGCCCAGCGGCCCCGAGACAGGGGCTTTCTTCCAGCAGGTCGCAGGTCTTGTTGCGACGATGCAGGAGCTTCCCGGGAATTACAGCTATCTTTCATCGGACAACGAGCACCTCGTCGAGACTTATGTGACGGTGACCCGGATCCTGGATGCGATGAAGTGGGTGGGATACACGGGCTTGCGGGGGCTGGCGGCAAGGCAATGTCCGGCGCAGGCAGCGGCCTGACGAATGCCTTGAAGCAGGGCGCCACCCTGGGCGGGCCGCGCGAGGCGCGTTTCAGGGCGGGGCCGGTGCGGTCGGCAAGATTGCCACGGGCGGGTACGTGTCGCGCAGCGGGATCATGCTGTGGGTTGTCGGCGAGGGCGCCTACATGTCGCTTGCGCAGGAACAAACCAAGATGAAGCAGGAAATCACCCGGCGCTTCCAGGAAGGCAGGCTTACCGCGGCGCTTTATAAGCGCGCGTTCGGGTCCGACACGCCGATCCCGTCCCGATACCTGTTTCCCGTCAAGTAGTCATGACGTGGCGCGATGTTCTTTCCGCGATCTTGTTCGTGCCTTGCCTGGTCTTCGTGGACCGGTTGATAGCGCCCCGGTTCCTACCGGAGTTCTTCAGTATCCCGATTGCCGCCCTTATTGTGCTTGTCATGTACATGATTGGCTTGGTGGCGTATGGGGCGGTCCGGATACGCCTCCGCCGTCTTCGAAGCGAGGGGCCCCGATGATGGTTCGGCGTATCGCGGCGCTGCTCGTGTGCGGGCTTTTAGCGCCCTCGATCGGCTGGGCCGATCAGTATCCGGTACCTGACGCCTCTGTCGCTTGGACGGCCGGCTACGCGCTGATCGTCCGGCGGCTCTGTCCGCGCTGGGACGCCGATTATGCCGCGCTGTATGCGGGTGGCGGGTTGATGACGCCGGACCAGCCGGAGTGGGAGCCGAACGGCAAGGCTGCCCTTGCTTTCTGGGCGGGGGGCGAATTGGCCAATGAGGGGTTCAGAAGCAATCCGGCGTTCTGCATCGACCCGGTGGATGCTGCCGGGCCGGAGGCGGATAGGGTCCGCCCGGTCATCGTGCCACGACAGCCGCCCGCCGGCCGTAATTGACGACGCGGTCTACCTGTTTGATCCCAAGGTTTGATGGTGCAATCTTCTCAGAGACTGTTTGAGACTTTGGGACGGCGAGTCAGAGGCACCGTTTGGTGCCGGTCCAGCGGGGCTTTCCGAGCACCGGAGCAGAGCGGCCTCGTGTGGCCCAAAGCTTGAAAGAGGGGAGCACCGGAGCGCAGGAAAACCGCGTTGGATGACCGCCGTCGCGCATTCTCAAACGGTCTCTCGCAGGCATGGGAGGACGCACTATGGGCCAGGTTCTCCACGCAGCGCCACGACGACTGAGGCGGTCCGTCGAGCGATACAGCATCGTCAAGAGAGCCTGAGAGCACTGGCCAAGCGCTATGGCGTCAACCCCAGGACGATCGCCAAATGGAAGCGGCGCACATCGGCTGCCGATCTCCCCACGGGACCAAAAAAAAGCAACGGCTTCACCAAAATCAATCACCCATGGACCAATGGGCAGGTCGAACGCATGAACCGGACCATCAAGGAAGCCACCGTCAAACACTACCACTACGAAACACACGACCAGCTCTGGCCGCATTCCGCCTGGCATTCCGGACCACGCCAATGGCGCAGCCGCGGACGGAAAGTGGCGTGGCCGTCGTGTTTGTGCCTGCTGCAAGGGCGCTGACCGACGTGGCGCGGCGTATTGCGCCATCCCACGCTGCCCGCGAGTTCAGCTTTCATCACAGCCAAAACCGATGGCGACACGACGCCGAGGAAGTCCGGATCATCCCGGAACAGCGGCGACTCCCGCCGCGGTAACATGGGCGTAGGTTCGCAGACCGCCCGGCCAACAGATCGACAGCCTCGAACGGGCCATTATCCGGGATGGTACGTGCCGGGGCCGAACCGTTGCGGCTTTGCAAGGCGGTCGCCGCATGCGTTCAACTACAGTCGACACACGGCTTCTACTCGACTTTAGGACCCTCGGGATAACGCGAGGCATCCTCGCTCGCAGCTTGAGCGATGCGCTCGCCCTGAGCATCTGCGATGGCAACACAATCGATCGCCGGACCATCCGCGATGTGGCCGCGCATACGCGTCATTGCCTGCTCTGCTGCTTCAAGCGGGTTGGCAGCGTTCGAGGAAAGGCGTGCCACTACGTCGCCGAGCTAGGGCACGTTCGCTTCAGATTCCGCCCCGGACGGGGGCGCAATCCTGATCCGGACCGCCAAGCGATCCGGATCAGGGTTGCTGGACTATTGCCCGTAGGCGGCAAAGGCCGCGTATGAAGCAGTCTCCGTGCTGTCCCAGCCATGAGCGCCATAAAATGCAACGAGGCTCTTACCCGTGTTGTAAGTGCTGTAGTCCCACACGTCATCTGTCGTGGCCTCCTGCTTCGACGGCAGAGTCGCCGCAACCCAGTAGGTGGTGCCCGCCTTTAGCTTGACGGGCGCTACTCTGGCCGTGGCAACAGCGCAGCAATTGCCATTCTGCTGCAGACCTTTCACCGCCTTCGACGTCAGCGTCGCGCCGGGAAGGCCGCCTTTGTCGGCGAGCAGAGCAACCGTGATTTCGCTCTTACCCGAAGCTATGCTGACCGCCTCATCGATTTCGGTCAACGTAACGTTTTCAGTCGGCGTGATGGGGTACGCAACCCACTGCAGCGCTTTCAATAGGCTTCCAGGATTCGTGATGTCCCAGCCTATGGCGGTGTTGTAGCTGTAGGTCCTCTTGGTCTTGCCAAGCGTGTTGAAAATCACCTTGCTTCCAGCCGGCGGATGCCACGGCCGCAAATTCGTATGAGCGGGAGTGCCGTGGAACTCAGTAATCAACCCACCATGAGCAGGCGCTATGCCTGGAGGCGCAGCAAGTGCAGCGACCGGCAGCAGTATAGATGCCGAAAACAGTAATTTTCTCAAAGTCTGATTCCCTTTCTTTCGTCCGACTGAACGCGTTCCCAGTTTGACAAAAGAACGTTCATGGCCCGGGCTGCGCAAATGGAATAATCCGGGAGATGCCCTCAGCCGTCAATCTCCTATAATTGCACCAGCCGGTAACTTTCGGCTAATTTTATGGCGCCTCCGGTAATATTCCACTAAATGGCTTGGAGCACGCCCGGCAGCATTCTGCTGATCTCGCAAGGCGTCCACCTTGTCGGCCGCCACCTGTCGCTTTGCCTGCGCGGCAAGTCACCTTGACCGAGATCGCCGAGGCCATCACGCCCATCAGCTCCGGGACCACGGTGACCATCGCCCTTCCAAACTAGGTCACCGACTCATAAACCGCATCCAGATTCGGCTGGCGGCTAGTTTGACAAGTGCTAGATAGTTCGCGTCGTGCTTCTCAAATCGGGTAGCGATTGCGCGAAAGTGCTTGAGCTTGCTGAAGAAGCGTTCGACCAGATTGCGGTATCGGTAAAGCCAGGAGGAGAAGGCGGGAACGTTAATCCGGCGTGGCATTGGCTTGATATTGGCCCAGGCACCGCGACGGGCCATTTCGGCTCGCAGTGCATCGCTGTCGTAGGCCCGATCCGCGAGCAGGATCTGCTGGGCACCGACGCTGCCGAGCAGATCGGCCACGCTGCGCCCGTCGTGCGCCTGGCCTTCGCTAAGCTTCAGGGCGACAGGATTGCCGTTGGCATCCACAACGGCGTGGATCTTGGTCGTCAGTCCGCCGCGCGAGCGCCCCATGCATCGGGCTGCAGCGACGTTGCCAGCGGCGGCATCCGACGGACCCCCTTTTTGACGTTGGCGGCATGCTGGTGGACGCGGATCGAGGAACTGTCGACCATCTGCAGATCGCCGTCGTAAGCGCGAGACACGGCTGCGAACAGGCGATCCCAAACACCGACCTTTCGCCAGCGGACAAAGCGGTTGTAGCAGGTTGTGGGAGGTCCGTAGCGGTCGGGAATATCCGCCCTTGGCGAGCCGGTTCGCATGCGCCAGAAGATGCCATTCAGCACCTTGCGGTAATCGGCCCGCGGTACCGCGCGCGGTTTGTCGGGGAGAAGAGGAACGATAATCGGCCACTCGAAGTCAGTGATCTCGTAGCGGCGCTGACTCATGGCGAAACCTCCGCCAACGTTGAAGCCGCCCACACCGCGTCGCGCTAATGATTTATGAGTTCATGACCCAGGTTGAAGGCTGAGGCGAACGCTTGCGATCCGGCTGCGGTGAAGCTCACGATGCGCCCTTCCGCCCGTCTCGCCCAGCGCTGCCCGAGGATGCGTTCAAGGACCGCGGCGCCCAATGCACCGCCGAGATGGCTGCGCCGCTCACTCCAATCGAGGCAGTTGCGGCAAACCGGCCGGCGACCAAGCTCCAGCGCATCCATGTCGATACCGATCCCGGCAAGGCAGCTTCGACCGACAGCCGTCACCCCAGGTTCGGCCTCACCGCTGATCCATTCTTGCCGCACCAGCGCCTGCATTAACGCCACGCCCCGCTCGCCTGCGAGATGGTCGTAGCAGACCCGGGCCGTGCGTAGGGCCGTATCGTTCGGGCCGGTCCGTACCCGCACCGCGCCGGTTCCCTGCGCCAGCCCCATTAGACCTTCCAGCACTTGCGCGACGTCAGGGCCTGACAAGCGGAGATAGCGATGCCGACCCTGCCTCTCGGCTGAGAGCAGGCCCGCCACTTCCAGCTTGGACAGATGGCCGCTCGCGGTCGGCAGCGCGACGCCGGCTGCCTCCGCCAGCTCGCTGACCGTGAGCGCTCGGCCGTCCATCAAAGCCGTCAGCATGTTGGCCCGGGCCGGGTCGCCAAGCAGGGCGGCCACGGCTGCGATAACAGGTCCGTCTTTCATAGTTCGGCCCTAACCGAACCATTGCTGCGCCACAAGCGGCTACACCGTCCGGGCACGTCGGCTAGGGGACATAGGACCATGATCACCTGCTTCATCCGCTACGAGATCGATCCTTTCAAAGTAACGGCGTTCGAGGAGTATGCCCGCAACTGGGGGCAGGCAATCCCCCATTGTGGCGCCGACTTGGTCGGCTACTTCGCGCCGCACGAAGGGTCGAGCACGACTGCCTACGGCGTCTACAATATCGAGAGCCTCGCGGCCTATGAGGCCTACCGGGCACGGCTGCGTGACGACAAGCTGGGCCGGGAGAACTACGAGTTCGCCCAGCGGGAGCGTTTCATCCACAAGGAGGAGCGCATCTTCCTGCGCCTTGCCTCGTCGCCACATGGCCCGCTGATCCGGCTATGATGGCCGTCATCTTCGAAGTGTGGCCCGCAGAGGGTCATACCCAGCACTATCTCGATCTGGCCGCTGCACTTCGGCCCGAACTCGACACAACCGACGGATTCATCTCTATCGAGCGGTTCCAGAGCTTGGCTGAGCCGGGCAAGCTTTTGTCGCTGTCCTTTTGGCGCGACGAAGAGGCCGTTCGGGCTTGGCGCAACGGTCCCACGCACCGTGCCACCCAGACCAAGGGACGTGCCGGCGTTTTCGAGAACTATCGGCTGCGCATCGCTAGCGTCGTCCGTGACTACGGGATGACGGATCGAGCGCAGGCGCCAGCGGACAGCCGCGTGGCCCACGATGCGTGACCCCCGTCCGATCCGCGTCCGTGGACTCGGGTGTGAAGCTGCCGCGGGGCGGCCTGAGCGACACGGAATGGGCCGGGCTCGAGCCGTTCGTCATCGAACGCGGCCCCAAATGCGGGCGACCACACGCTGACCACAGGCGCGTGCTCGACGCCGTGTTCTTGATCGCACGGACAGGTGCCCTTGGCCCGACCTGCCGGAAGCGCTGGGGCATAGTCGTCGGTCTATAAGCAGTTCCAACGCTGGACTTTATCGGGCCGATGGAACCGCCTCCTCGAAGGGCTCGCCCTGCGTGGCGTGGTGCCCGACACGCTAAAGCATGGTGAACCCGGCCCCGACAGGACCCCAATTGCCACGAACCGAAGCCGCATCCCCTAACCCCGGACAGACTGCGCCCAAACTCTTTAGAATTCCTGAAGCAGCAGACAGAAATTCATCGCCAGCGTCGCCGCAGCCGCCACCGACGCCACGGCAAACATCCCCGTTCGCATCCGCATCGCGCCCATCACGTCGCGCCGCCGGCTCAGCAAAACCAGGGCGATCATCGGCACCGGCAAGGCGATGCTCAGCACCACCTGGCTGATCAGCAGGCTTTTCGTCGCGTCCGCACCGGCCGCCACAACCACGAAAGCCGGCGCCATCGTCACCAGCCGCCGCAGCCACACCGGAATGCGCCAGCCGACGAACCCCTGCATGATCACCTGCCCGGCCATTGTGCCCACCACCGAGCTCGAAATGCCAGACGCCAGCAGCGACACCAGGAAAACCCCGGCCGCGGCCGCACCGAACAGCGGCGCCAGCGTGGTATAGGCCTCGCCGATTTCGGCCACCGCCGAGTGCCCGACATGGAACGCCGCTGCCGCCATCATGATCATCGCAGCATTGACGAAGCCCGCGACGGTCAGTGCCACGACCACTTCGATATTCGAGTAGTGCACCAGCATGCGGCGCTCCCGCCCGTTGCGCGCCGGCGCCCGGTTCTGCGTCAAACCCGAATGCAGATAGATCGCATGCGGCATCACCGTCGCCCCCACGATCGCCACCGCAATCAGCAACGCGTCATGATCCGGCAACCGCGGCACCACCATGCCGGCCGTCGCGGCCATCCAGTTCGGTGGCACGATCACGGTTTCGACCAAGTAACAAAGACTGATCAGTGCTACGATTGCGCCGATGACGATTTCCAGCGGCCGGAATCCCGCCCGGTCCAGCAGCAGGATCGCGTAGGTCGCAATGCCCACGACGACCATGCCGGCGAGCAAGGGAATATGCAGCAGCAACGAAAGCCCGATGGCTCCGCCAAGGAACTCCGCAAGGTCGGTCGCCATCGCGGCCACCTCGCTCACCCCCCACATGCCAATCACCACCGGCCGCGGGAAATGGTCCCTGCACAATTCCGCAAGGTTCCTGTTGGTGACGATGCCGATCTTCGCCGACATAGACTGGAACAGCATCGCAATCACATTCGCCAGCAGCACCACCCACAGCAGTGCATAGCCATACCGCGCGCCGGCCTGGATGTTGGTCGCGAAATTGCCCGGATCGATATACGCCACCGAGGCGATCACAGCCGGCCCGGCAAACGGCAGAATGGCGCGGATGCCCCGCCGCCGCCCATCCAGAACGTCGCGAACAGCCGAAATCGTCCGCGTGCTTAACGTCTCACGCGGGTCGATCGGCAGGCCGGCAGCATCCATGCAGGACAATGTAACCACTGCCCACCACCAGGCAAGCGCCCAAGCAAGCGCCAAGGCAAGCACACGAGGCGCCGGCCCGATCTATCCCGGCGACCCGGCGTAGCGCCGGAGCAGGAATTCCCGCCCCCGTTTGACCCGCGCCACACCGTCATACGACACGATGTCCGCCGTGGCGTATGTCTCCGACCAGTCCTCCGGCAGGAAACTGCCGGTGCCCACCACGTCGATCGGCGCCTTCGCGTCCGCCATGACGCGGCACTTGTCGAGCCCAAAGCCCGAGGAAGCCACGATCTTCACCCGATGGAACCCGGCCGCGTCCAGCGTGTCGCGCAAATGCCAGATAGCGGCCGCCGAAACCCCGGTCCCCACCAGATACCGGAGCTCCGCATCGCTGCGGTAACGCCGGATCGCGCCGGGCGCGTGGCGCTCCAGCACGGCGTAGCTGGTCGGCGGATCGAGCGTCTCGAGAAACCGGCCGCCATGCGTATCCAGCCGCACCGAAATCTTTCCCGCCTGTGCCATATCGGCAAAGCGCCTGCACACGGCAAGCGTGTCGCCGATCTCCGTACCGAAATAATCCGGCAAGATGGTGAGCGGCTCCCCGGGAAAGATGTCGAGGTACATCTCCGCCGCCCGCAAAGTCGACCCCGCGTAGCCGATCAGCGCGTGCGGCATCGTACCGGCGCCGTGCGTGGCGCCGAAGTAATGCGCCGTCCCGTCATTGGCATTGCCGGAAAACCCCCGCGCCCCCTCGCGCTTTGCCGCGGCACTCCCGACACTTGCGGCATAGGCCATCAAACTCTGCATTTCGGCACCCGCGCAATGGCGCGCATCCATGGCAAGGAAATGCGCATGCGGCAGCGCCAGGCACATCTGGTAGGCGTTGTGCGCCGCGACACAGGCAGCCCCGAGTTTCTGCAGCAGGAGGGTTTCGAGATCGGCCAAGGCCGAGAACGGGCCGGTGATGTACACCAGGGGCTCACCGGCCCCGACCCAGTCGCCTTCCCGGTGCGTAAGCGCGGTCTCGATGTCGACCTGGCGTTCACGGGCTACGTCCCGCAGCCAGTCCAGCATCGACGCGGGTGCCGAAACCACAGGCCGGCGCAGGAACAAGGCGTAAGTGACCGCGACGTCGCCGAGCGCCTGCACGATGGTCCGGGTGCGTTTGAAATAGACGTCGGTACGCGCGGCGATATCGGCTTCGAGCGGTGAGTTCACTGGGCCGCGATGGCCGGATTGCTGGCGGCCAGGCGGCGGGCCTTCAGTTCGGCGGCGACCAGGAAGGCGAGTTCGAGCGACTGCTCGGCATTGAGCCGCGGGTCGCAGAAGGTCTCGTAGCGCTGGGCGAGATCGGCTTCGGTCAAGCGGTGCGCGCCGCCGACGCACTCGGTCACCGGCTGACCGGTCATTTCCACATGCACGCCGCCGGGCCGCGCCCCCTCACCGGCGAACACGTCGAAGAAGCCCCGAACTTCGCCGAGGATACTGTCGAAATTGCGGGTTTTCGTGTTGTTCGCGGTGCTGATCGTGTTGCCATGCATCGGATCGCACAGCCAGACGATCTGGCGCCCCTGGCGGCGCACGGCGCGGAGCAGCGGCTGCAAATGGGTTTGGACCTTGGCGCTTCCCATGCGGCTGATCAGCGTGAGCCGGCCCGGTTCGTCGTCGGGGTGCAGCACGTCGATCAGGCGGAGCAGGTCGTCCACGGGTGTGCTCGGCCCAACCTTGATGCCGACCGGGTTGCGCACGCCGCGCAGGAATTCGACATGGGCACCGTCCACCTGGCGGGTGCGGTCGCCGATCCAGAGGAAATTGGCCGAGCAGCCGTACCAATCGCCGCTGGTGCTGTCGATCCGGGTCAGCGCCTGTTCGTATGGCAGCAGCAGGGCTTCGTGGCTGGTATAGAACTCGGTCTCGCGGATCTGCGGCGTGTTGCCGCTGCCGATGCCGCAGGCCGCCATGAAACCGAGCGTCTCGTCGATCCGGGTGGCGAGGTCCTGGTAACGGGCGGCGAGCGGCGAGCGGGCGACGAAGTCCAAATTCCAGCGGTGCACCTGGTGCAGATCGGCATAGCCGCCGCCGGCAAAGGCGCGCAGCAGGTTCATCCGGCCGGCAGACTGAAAATACGCAGTCTCCATCCGGTCCGGATCCGGCACGCGCGCCTCGGGGGTAAATTCAGGGCCGTTGATGATGTCGCCGCGGTAGCTCGGCAGGGCCACGCCGCCCTGCTGCTCGGTGTCGGACGAGCGTGGCTTGGCGAACTGGCCGGCCATGCGGCCGATCTTGATGACCGGCACGGTGGCGCCGAAGGTCAGCACCACCGCCATCTGCAGCAGCACCCGGAAGGTGTCGCGCACCGAGTTGGCGTTGAAATCGGCAAAGCTTTCGGCGCAGTCCCCGCCTTGCAGGACGAAGGCGCGGCCTTGGGCCGCCAAGGCGAGCGAGGCCTTCAGGCGGCGCGCCTCGCCGGCGAATACCAGCGGCGGGTAACCGCGCAGGCGGGCTTCGGCGGCCTCGAGCCCGGCGCGGTCGGGATAGGCCGGGGCCTGGGCGATGGGCCTGGCGCGCCAGCTTTCGGGAGCCCACGAAAGAGCGTCGGGCGAGGTGGGGGCGGCGTGGCTGGGCGTCATCGGTGCTGTCCTGGCTGGCACTCCATTGGCTCCTATGCGGGAAAACGGCGTCGCTTGAAAGCGGCGAGCAGCCGGGGCAGCACTGCGTTGCTGCTGAAGCGGCCCAATACAGCCGGCGGAGAACTGTCCTGATCGACCTGCTCATCATCGGCGGCGGCATCAAC
>CAZZVF010000025.1:0-17563 GCA_964657355.1 uncultured Buchnera sp. | reverse complement strand
CCTCGCAGCCGCGCCGGCGCCGGCGCAGACGCCAGAAGCGGCCCGCGCGCGCTGGATGATAAATATTGATGGCACAGGAATATTTTTTCCGAACCTGGGCGCCAAGGTTTCGCTCGCCGGTGCAACCGTACACGGGGCGTCCATTAGCGTGCCAAATGAAGGTACGGTTACGATTGATGCCGGCTATTTTGTAATGCGCGACGTTGCGATCGACGTATATGGCGGCTTTCCACCAAAGGCGCAGATCCTTGGCACTGGTCCATTGGCACCACTCGGGACACTCGCTACGACCTGGTATGGTCCGGCCGTAGTCGCCCTCCAGTATTATATTCCCGGCCTCGGCTGCTTTCATCCCTATGCTGGCTTGGGCCTAAACTACACATTCTTCATGGGCACCGCTGACCGCGCACTGAACCATGTACAGCCTGCTGATACTTTCGGTGCTGCTTTCGAGGCCGGCTTGCACTACGACATAATGCCCCAAATTACATTCAACATCGATATGAAGTACATCGCCATGAGCACGCGGATCTCTGCCGAGTTTCAAACTCCGTCTGGAAGTCTTTCTGCAGTCGCAAAGGCCGACGTTAATCCGCTAATCCTTGGTATCGGAGTCGGCTACCACTTTTAACCAGAAGCGACTTTTGCGCATTGCACTGGCTCGGGTTCCGCCGATACATGGACAGTAAGTTGCCTTCGCGCGCGGTGCCCGTTTAGCCACGAAAGCCCACGTTTTGCGCGGCAAAAGGCCTGATACCATCGAAACAGAACGCGTGATCTTGCGACACTGGCGCGATGAAGATCGCGCCATTTTTGCTGCAACGAATGCTCATCCAGATGTTATGGACTATCTCGGGCCGGTGATAGACAAGGCGAGTAGTGACGCAGGCGTTTACTGGATGATCGCCCTAGACTAGCAGAGGCCGGCGAACCATTCCTCCGAGCTGTCGAACGGAAAAGCAACGGAGCATTAATTGGCTTTATCGGAGTGAAGTCTGTCACGTTCGAGGCCCCGTTTGGAAAAGCGCATGAATTAGTCTAGGCCTCAAATCGGTTTGGAACCGAATGGTCGGCGAGACAGCCTAAGAGATTGTTTGAGAATGTGGGACGGCGAGTCAGAGGCACCGTTTGGTGCCGGTCTAGCGGGGCTTTCCGAGCACCGGAGCAGAGCGGCCTCGTGTGGCCGTGAGCACCGGAGCGCAGGAAAACCGCGTTGGATGACCGCCGTAGCGCATTCTCAAACGGTCTCTAAGGGCGCTTGATTGTGCAGCCTTCAGCGTGGAACAACGTGAAAACGAATATCGCGTGTGGCGAGCCGATGCATGGCTTCAGGCACGAATGGCGAGATCGTGGCAAGCCAGTAGAGCAAGCGGGGAAAGCCGATCACCTGCCTGTTCTTCGCGATGCCGTTTGCAATCAGGCTTGCGGCCGCCTCGGCGCTGATCTTGCCGGGCTGCTTACCGACATGGGTCTCCGTCATTGCGCTGGCGACATAGCCAGGGCAGGCGATTGACACGCATATGCCTGTTTCCACCAGCGCAGTGCGCAATGCCTTTCCATAGGCGAGCAACGCCGCCTTGCTGGCGCTGTAGGCCGGCGCATCTGCTACCGGCGACAAGGCTGCAAGAGAACTGATCAAGACGATGTGGCCACTGCCTCGCGCAAGCATGTGTGGCAGGACAGCCTGCACCGTATCGATTGCGCCGAGCAGGTTGATTTCGATGACTGCCCTGGCTGCACCTGCATCTTCCAGGCTCCCATCGGCATGTCTGCCATCCAGCACGCCTGCATTGACGATAAGGAGGTCGATCGGTGACGAACTTTGCAGTCTTGAAAAATAGTTGCTCAGGGCTTCACGGTCACGCAGGTCGAACAGGCCTTCATGCACGTCCGCACCAGCCGTTCGAAGGCCGGCGTTGACGACACCGAGCCGCGCCGCGTCGCGACCGGTCACGCCAAGCACGATGCCAGGAGCAGCGTAAAACCTCGCCAGTGCAGCACCGATGCCACTCGAGGCGCCGGTGATCGCGACGGTCGTAAAACGAGAAACTTTCAGGGTGAGGACCCTGCTTTACTGGGCATATGAACGCCTGCAAGCTCCTCTTGAATGACGCTCACGGTGTCATCGATTTCGGTGTTCATGTGTTCCGAGGATATGAAGAAGCGAAGTCGCGCCGAGCGTTCGGGAACACCGGGCGGAATGATGGGAAACGCATTGATGCCGCGGGCAAGCAGCCGGTCGGCGAGAGTGAGCGTCCGCAGCGAGTCGCCGAGGATGACGGGAATGACCGCGTAGCCCCAGCTCCCTCCGGTATCAAGCCCCGCTTCCTGCGCGCGCGACAGGAAACGCTTGCCGTTGGCTTGCAGACGCGCAACGCGATCGGGTTCGCGCAGCATGATGCGCAATGCAGTCGAGGCGGCGACTGAGGCTTGTGGCGGAATGCCGACGCTGTAGACCATTCCTGGGGCCGTCAGTTTAAGGTAGTCGATCAAGGCGCGGCTGCCTGCAACGTAGCCGCCGCAGCTGACGAGGGTTTTCGACAACGTGCCGAGCCAGATATCGACGCGCGCGGGATCGACGCCTGCCATTTCGAAGATGCCACGCCCTGTCTTGCCCAGAATGCCCAGCGCATGCGCGTCATCGACCATCAGCCAGCACGCGTGTTGCTCCTTGATGGTGGCAAGCCTTGCCAGATCGGGGCCGTCGCCATCCATCGAGTAGAGACCCTCAGAGACGACAAGCACGTTCTCAAAGCGATCCCGGACGGAGTCGAGAATCTCGGCAAGCGAGTCCATGTCGTTGTGTGCGAACGACCGGCGCGTCGCGCCGCAAAGCTGCGCGCCCACGACGACGCAGTTATGGATCAGTGCGTCATGCAGGATGAGGTCCTTGGGGCCCAGCAAGGCGGCGATCGTGGACACCGCCGTTGCATGGCCGCTCACGAACGCCAATGCGGCCTCCGCATTGTAGATCTCGGCGAGCGAATCCTCGAGTTCGCGGTGGAAGTCGCGCTCGCCTGCAGTAATGCGGCTGGCCGACACGCTGGTGCCCCATGTTGCGGTGGCCTCCGCGACGGCGGCGGTGATCTCCGGATGACCGTTCAAGCCGAGGTAGTCGTACGAGGCATAGTTCACGACAGGCTTGCCGTCGATCACACTGCGTGCACCGGCGCGAACATCGTGTTTTCTGTAGAACGGAAACCTTAAACCCAGCGCATCGGCAAGGCTGCGTTGACTCCGAAGTTGCTGATAGGCGGGGAGTCGTTCGAAGGACAGGTCTCGCGTTGCCGGCGATGCGGGTTCCGCGGGCACCGGCGCCGGCGCCACTGCGCTGCGGCGCATTGTTCTCAGAAGGTCTGCCTTGGCGCCGCCGGTGAGGCGGCCGTTGGGAAGCGTGACGCTCACAACAGGGTCACTGTTTCGTCGCGTCGTTTTTCTGCACCTAATGTCACCAGGTTGGCCTCCAGACTTGCCTCGTCGATGCCGTGCTGCTGCAGCAGATGCAGACTTGCTTCTTCCAACCGCTGTTCGCGGGAGCGCACGCCGCCGACCAGTCTCGCAGCAAGATCGTTGACGCTGACGCCTGCGGTGATCGCGACCACAGGGAGCTCGATGCCGGTGCGTTTCTCGATACTCATGCGCAGATCGAGGCTCATCATGGAATCCAGTCCAAGCTCATCGAGGGGGCGGCCCATCTCGATCTCTTCGGGAGGCAGCCGGAAGATGCGCGCAACCTCGCCTGCGACGACAGCAGCGGCCATCGCCCGTGCATCGCCGTCGCTCTTGCCTGCCATCCTCCCGACGAGGCTCGTCTCGGTCGCCATCGCAGCATCGGTCGCGGCAAAAAGCCCTTCAAACGCCGGTGTGCGCAACACCTTGAGGTGGTCCGCTGCCACACCGGGACGCAATTGAGCGCAATACACCGAAGCCGGATACTCGGTCGGATTACCAAGCAAGGTCTCGAGATGAGCTAGGGCTGCGCGAGATTGCATAGCCTCGATGCCGACAAGCCGCGACAGCTTTCCGGCGACGTCCGGATCTCGCGCAAGGATGCCCGCGTCAGCAATGGCACCCCAACCAACGGCAAGCCCTGCCAGGCCCTCCGCACGCCGGCGCGCCACCAACCCCTGCAGATAGCCGTTTGCAGCGACGTAAGCGCCCTGGCCGGGATTTCCGATCATTGTCGCGACCGAAGAAAACACCACGAAATAGTCCAGCGGCGCGGCGCGCGTCGCACGATCCAGGTTGTTGGCGCCATCAACCTTCGGCGCCAAGACGGCGTGTGTGCGCACCGGATCCATGCTGGAGATCAGCCCGTCATCGAGCACCATGGCAGCATGGAGCACGCCGGCGATGCGGCCGTAATCCTGCGCTAGCCGGACGGTGAGTGCCTCGACGGCCGCAGCATCGGTGACATCGAGCGGCTCCACGATGAGTGTGGTTCCGGCTGCACGCATCGCATTCGCGCGTTCGTGCAATTGGGGCTCGAGGACGCCACGACGCGAAGCGACGACAATGGTTTTCGCGCCGCGTTCTGCAAGCCACGAGGCAGCCTCGAAGCCAAAGCCGCCGGCGCCGCCGACGACCAGATGCGCGCCTTCGCTCGAGCGGAACGGCACAGGAGCCGCATGGGTCGCGCGTGGGCGATCTGCTGGCCGCACGACAAGTTTTCCAACATGGCCGGCCGACTGCATCAGCTGGAACGCACGGCCAGTCTCGTGCCAGTCGAACGCACGATACGGCAACGGTGAGAATGCACCGGAATCAAAATGGGTTGCGATCTCTGCAAGCATTCTTTCCACCAAGGGAAGACTTGCCGCCAGCAGCTGATCGAGATCGACGCCGAAATAGCTGAGGTTACGACGGAACGGACGCAAGCCAAGCGCCGTGTTTTCGACATAGTCGCGTTTGCCGAGTTCGATCAGGCGGCCAAACGGTTTCAGGCATTTGACGCTCGCCAGCATCGCCTCGCCAGCCAGCGAGTTGAGCACGACGTCCACGCCGCCAATGTCACGTCGGATCTCGTCAAGAAACGCCGTGCTCCTGGAGTTGTAGATGCGTTCGGCCCCGAAAGCCTGCACGACCGCGCGTTTTTCGGGCGAGCCGACGGTGGCTGCGATACGCGCGCCGCGCAGGCGAGCGATTTGCATGGCTGCAAGTCCCACACCACCTGCTGCACCATGGATCAGCACCCACTCTCCGGGCTGTATCTGCGCCATGTGAACAAGCGAGTACCACGCTGTCAGAAACGCGACCGGGATGGTTGCCGCGGCGACAGTCGACATGCCGCCCGGCACCGGGACGAACACGCGCGCGTCTGCCGTGATGTGCGTGGCGAAGCTCTCGCGTCCGAAGCCCATGACCGCGTCGCCCGGCTGCAGATGCGTCACATCGCCGCCGATCCGCAGCACCCGGCCGGCGCATTCGAAGCCGAACACCGCTCCCGCCATGCCGTCATCCAGAACATCGTCGTCGAGCAACCCGCTGGCGAGCATCACGTCGCGGAAATTCAGCCCCGAGGCAGCGACTTCGATCTCGATCTCACCGAGTTCAGGCGGCCGCCGTGACGTCTCGACCCAATCGAAACGCGCCATGATGCCTGGCGTGCTGAGCTGCAGGCGCGCGGACGAAACTGCGATCGAGGGGGGCGGCAGCGCGGTCATCCGCGTCACCGACGTACCAACCCTATCCAGCAGGATCTCGGTTTCAGCGCCCGGATGTGCGAGGAGGGCAGCAAATCGGCCGGCAGCCTCAGCGGCAGTCAATCCGAGTGCCAGATCGACGAGCCGCAAGTCTATCGACGGGTATTCATTGACCGCGACGCGCGCGAAACTCCAGATTGCTTCCGCTGCGGGATCTATGTCGGCGGGATTGCTTGATTGCATGCCGCGCACGACGACCCAGAGGCGGCAGTGCTTGTCGTGCAGCATTTCGAGGATCGTCGCGAGTTCCGCAGCACTCCGCTCGACGCCACCTTGCGCCGTTTCCTGCGGGGGAAAGACAAATTCAGGCCTTGGCCCGGCTCGTTCCGGCTCGCTGCGCAGGAATTCCGGCAGGGCGGAAGACGACGAGATGCTTGCGACGTGACCGATGGCCGCCAGTTCTTCGGCAACACCAGGCCACGCCTGGAGCACTACGATCGACGCGGTGCGGACGGCAGGCAGTCTGGTTGACGCGACTGAAGCCGCGATGATGTGGCCGAGACCTTCACCGAGCGCCTGTGCGTCGACGCGATCGAAGCTGCCGGTAATTGCCATGCGGTCGCCCTGTTGCGCGGTTGAGGCCCGGCCGAGCAGGCAATCGAAGATCGGGCTTTCCGGTGGCTGCAACAGGCAGAAACGGGCGTCGGGATTGAGGCGGCTGCGAATGGCGCGGCCGAGTTCGCCATCGCCTGTCAGCGTCGGCCCCAGAGCCAGGCCAAACGCCACGTCGAACAATGGTGCGCGGGCTTCGACAGCATCCATGCCGGCACCGTCGAAGCTGATGCCGGTCCCGCCACCGTGACGGGCGGCTGCCAGGTTGAGACGTTTATCGTCCACGCCGAGAACCGAGACGACGACCTCGCCCGTCTGCAGCATCGGCGCGAGTGCTTTCAGGATGCCCAGGCAGTACGGCTCGGCGACCAGCACGCGCAGCGTCTCAGGCGCGATGCGGCGTTGGTGTTCCGTGCAAATGGATAAGGCGGTCTCGAGCAAAGGCTCCAGCAGCAGCGCGGTGCTTTCGAAGTGCTCCAGGGTGGCGGGACGCACCGTCGCGGACGCGCCTGTCTGGAGCGTGCCCTTCAAACCGGCCAGGGCCTGCGCGGCAAGCACGATTTCAGCGCTGGCTGCGGGGTATTCGGCAGCAAAACTCTGCAGGATGTCCGCCGGCTCCGGAAGGTCGCTTTCAGGCTCCAGCAACCAGCCGGACGCGTTGTGGGTGGCGACACCGCCACGCTGCAGATCGGTAATCAGGCTTGTGAGGAGCGGCGCCGAGGCCGGTGCGATGCCATCCGGGGATGGATGGAACGACTCGCTGCCGAACAGGTCGCGCACTGTCCGGAATGCCAGCGAGCGAACGAAGGCGCCGAGATAAAGCCACGCGTCCGGAACTGCCGATCCCCGGAACTTCTCGACGCAGCCGCCAATGACGTCGAACGCGTCCGACGCTGTTTCCAACCGTGCGGCGCGGATGAACTGCTGTGCAAA
This sequence comes from uncultured Buchnera sp., assembly GCA_964657355.1. Lineage (GTDB taxonomy): Bacteria > Pseudomonadota > Alphaproteobacteria > Acetobacterales > Acetobacteraceae > BOG-908. The sequence continues at coordinate 10,376 of CAZZVF010000025.1, read as the reverse complement.
GAAGGCGTCGGGCTTGTCGGGCCGCTCGAGCACGACTGCGCGGAACAATCCACCGGTCAGTCCCGCGACGTAACGGCCTTCCTGGTCGTAAAGCGTCACACCGACGGACAAGGACTGGTCGGTTTCGCGATCGACCACGACACGCGCGCGCACGGGAGCGGCATGGTCGCGTTCGACGCGCAATGCCGCAAACCGCACCGGTAAGTAGGCGTACCGCTCGTCCGTACGGCGCTTGATGTTGTCGAACATCGCGTGGAAGGCTGCATCCAATGCGACGGGATGCAGGATGTCGCCCTCGCCGGGCGCCCAGTACGGCGCCAGCTCGACCTCGATCAGTGTGTCGCTGCGATCGCCGCCACGGACGATCTGGAACAACGGGCCATAGTCGACGCCGGTAGCCGAGGCACTGCGGTAAACCTGCTCAGCCGTCAGCTGTTTCGGCAAATCCGCGCGAGGCACGAATTCTGGCACGGGCGATGCTATCTGCACGATGTGCCCCTTCGCGTGCAGCACCCATTCGGTGACCGCATGGCGCGGCCGGCTCCAGATTTCTACCGTCGCGGTATCGCCATGCAGACGCACCGATAGTTCCCGCATCTGGTCGGCCTGCAACGGCAACCATTGCAGCAGGTCGAAATCCTCCAGGCCGATCGGCCCGGTCGGGAATACTTCTCGTGCGACGGCAAGCGCCATTTCCGCAAACGCAGAGGCGGGCACGACGATCTCCCCATCGATGCGGTGATCCGCAAGATAGGGTACCAGAGTCGGGTCGATGAGGTTGCGCCATTCCGGCGTCCCGGATAACAGCCGCGTGCCGAGCAGCTTGTGGCGCGGCGTGTCGCCATAGAGATCCATCGCCTCGCTGGTATTCGGCTGCTGGTAGGTCCTGCGCTGCCATGCATAGGGCGGAAGCCGCACAGGAAAGTCGGGACGCGCGCCAAAAAGGCGTTCCGTGTCGTGGTTGCAGCCAAGCACGATGGCCCTGCAAAGCACCATCATCACCGGATCGCCGGCAGCCTCCTTCTCGACGAGGCTTGGAACGACGTTCCCGCTCAATCCGGCCTCGCGCAGCGTGTCCGCGATGCTGCTGTGCAGGATCGGGCGTGGACCGATTTCGACAAACACCGTCGCACCGTCACGCCCGGCAGTTTCCACCGCATCGCTGAACAGCACGGTCTGTCTGACGTTACGCCACCAGTATCCGGCATCCAGATCCTCGCCAGGCATGAAGCTTCCGGTCACCGTTGAGATGAACGGGATCGTGCCCTGCGCCGCCCCGATGTTTCCGAACGCCTCGAGCAGCTTCTCGCGCAATTTATCCAGCAGGCTGCAATGGAACGGGTACGGAAGTTCCAGGACGCGCGCTGCAATCCGTCGTCGCCGCGCGAGCTTGGAAAAGGCCGAGACGACATCCATCGGCCCGGCAATGGTGACAGATCCCGGGCTGTTCACTGCGGCGATTTCGACGCCGGCGAGACCGCCTTCCGCGATCAGCGCCTCCGCGCCTTCGCGTGAGATGCTGGCGACCGCCATGCCGCCGAGGCCATGTGCCGCTTCCTGCTGGCTGCTGCGGTGGAAGATGACGCGCACCGCTTCGTCCAGGCTCAGCGCACCGCTTGCTTCCGCGGCCGCCACTTCGCCGACACTGTGGCCGAGCACCATGTCCGGCACGAAACCCGAGGCAGCGAGGCTTGCGGTCAGCGCCGACTGCACCGCAAACAGAAGCGGCTGGACCAGCCACGCGTTTCTCGCAGCGTCGCCGTTATCTGTGCTGTGCAGCGCATCGACGAGGGACCACTCGGCGAGATGTGAAAAGCTCCTGTCGACGGCCTGGAATCTCGAGCGGAAGGCGGCGTTGGCGGCGTAGGCGGCGCGGCCCATTCCGACCCATTGGCTGCCGTTGCCGGAATACACGAAGCAAATCCGCGGCGCCTTCGACGGGGCGACACCGTCCGCGCCGGACGCGAGAGTTCCCCCCGCGGCAAACGCGCGCAACACGCCCGACGTCGCGCTGTGGAGCGGCACGGCAATGCGGTGACCTGCAAAATCCCGCTGCCAGGCCAGCGCCCCCGCCATTTCGGCAAGGTCATCGCCGGCTTCGATCTGTGCGGCATAGGCAGCACTCGTGTCGCGCAACGCCTGTCGGGAATATGCCGACAGCACCAGCATCTCTGCACACGGCGTGGAAATGGCAGCGTGCGAAAAAGACGTTTCGGCGCCTTCGGCCTGCCGGATCACGACATGTGCGTTGGTGCCGCCGAATCCGAATGACGATACGCCCGCGAGCCATGTTCCCGATGCAGGCAAGTCAACCGGCCGCGTCGCCAGCGCGAGATTCAGCCGCGCGAAATCAATCGATGAATTGATCTTGGCGAGGTGGAGAGAGGCTGGCAGACGGCGATGCTCCAGTGCCAGGACCGCCTTGAACAATCCCGCGAGGCCGGATGCCGGTTCCAGATGGCCGATGTTCGACTTGACCGAGCCTATGGGTAGCGGCGCGTCCCGCCGGCTGCCCAGCGCCTCGCCGATGGCGCTTGCCTCAGCAGGGTCGCCAACGCGGGTCCCCGTGCCGTGCGCCTCGACGAAGGCCAGCCGGTTGGGATCGATCCCGGCCTCTCCGTAGAGTCGATCCAGCAGGCATTTCTGGCCCTCGCTCGCCGGCAACGCGATGCCGTTCGTGCGTCCGTCAGAGTTGATGCCGGAGGCCAACGCGACGCTGCGCACCCGGTGCCCGCGTGACACGGCGGTTTCAAGCCGTGCCAGCACCAGGGCGACGACACCCTCACCGCGGACATAGCCATCGGCATCTGCCGAGAATGGGCGGCACAGTCCTGTCGGCGACAGCATCGAGGCGCGGGAGAATCCGACAAAGGGGAGCGGTGACAACAACAGGTTGACGCCGGCCACGATGGCCATGTCGATCTGGCCCGATGCGATTGCCGCCTGCGCCTGGGCGAACGCCACCAGCGAGGAGGAACACGCGGTGTCGATGGTGAAACTGGGGCCGTGCAGGTCGAAGATATACGAGATACGGTTGGACAGGATGGAGAGCGTGTTGCCGGTCATGAAGTGGCTGTCGATCGAACCAGGGTCGGCAACGTGCAGGTTGCCGTAATCGAGGCCGGATGCGCCGACATAGACGCCGACATCGGTTCCAGCGATGGCGCTGGGTGGGACGCCGGCGTCCTCGAGCGCGCTCCACACGGCTTCGAGCAAAAGGCGCTGCTGAGGATCCATCTCTGCCGCTTCCCGCGGCGAGATGCCGAAAACACCAGGATCGAAGGCCAGGGGATCTGCTATGTAGCCGCCAGCAAACGAATAGCTGAAGCCGGGTTCCGATTGGCGCGGATGAAAGTAACGCTCGCGATTCCAACGGCCTGCCGGCACATCGCTTACTGCGGATTGCCCTGCATCGAGCAGTCGCCAGAACGCATCGGCATCGGGTGCGCCTGGCAAGCGGCAGGCAACGCCGACCACGGCCACGCCGGTGGTGGCCCCGATCCGCGGCGGGACGTTCGAGGAGAACATTGAGGGCTGATCTTTTTGGATAGGTCATAGTCTGATGATGTTTCTGCCGTATGTCCATCCCCGGGGACGGATCCTGGCGGCGCCACAAGCGACGAGCGGTCTGTCAATCTATGTTGTCCTCCGCCCCTTCGCGTCCGGCGTAGATGCGTGCAAACGCGGCACAGTGTCTGCGCGGCAGACGCCACCTTATCACCGTTTGCAAGAGGCCCATATCGGAGCAAGGCTCTGAATTGAGCCAATCAAGCTTCGTTACTTGTGAAGAAACAATCCATGGGCACGTCGCTCAGGAGGCGTTGCATTTTGCACGCTTGATGCGCTTGCCGGCATGGCGGTGTTTCACCGTTGGGGCAGACCGCGCGGGCACAATCGGCATCCGTCGTACGGCCTGAGGCTGCGCCACAAACCGCTGCAGATCGCACGATCCGCATCGCCACGTCGCTCATCGAACTCGCGCCTGACCGCATCATTTCGACGACGATCTACGGCGGGCAGTTCCCGAGTCCGCTCTTGCGCTTCAAGGAGGGCCAGCAGGTCACGATCGATTTCCACAACGATCACAGACCACATGGATTATGGCTTCATGGCCTTGTTCGACTACGTCTGAGGCTTCACCCACGAACGCGCCCGATTCGCTGGCGCCGAACATCACGCCGCTCGCGAGGCTGATGGCGTTCGATACGTGCAGTGGCGCCCTTGGGAATTTTGATCGTGCGGCGATGCCCGCGATGGAGCTACTTGGCGAGGCGGCCGGTTCCGGCGAACTGCCTGCTCAAGAAGGTATCAGACCTGTCTGCGTGATTGCCGAAATACGCAGTTCGATACGGCCCGGCGGCCCGGGAAAAGCGACCACATCACCGCCGTGATTGCGTGCGACCTCGCGCACGATTGCCAGTCCGAGTCCCATACCTTGCGAGGCGCTGCCTTTCTGGAAACGCTCGAAGATGGTCGACAACTTTGTGGCGTCGAAGCCATCTCCGTCGTCGCTCACACGCAATTCGATGCGCTGTTCACCCCGATTTATCTGGGCGTCCACGCTGACACGTCCACGACCATGGATGATCGCATTCTCGAGCATGTTGCGGAGCGCATCGCGCAGATCGTCGGCGTTGCCCTGGACAGTCATCGTGTCCGGGATCGCCACCGCCAGGCACCGTCCATCGCGTTCCACGATAGGAAGCACGGCGGCGCAGGCCTCGCGCGCGATACGCGACAGGTTCACGATGGGAAGCGGCGTGGTTTCCCGCAGGCGGCTGTCGTTTTCCTTGCGCGCCAGATCGAGCATCTGGCTGACAAGTCTGTTGATCTGGGCGAGATCGCCTTCGATCGCCGCCCAGTCCGGCACGCCGATGCCGGAGCCCGATTGCCGCGCACGCTGCAGGCGCAGGCCCAGCACAGCCAGCGGTGTGCGCAATTCGTGCGCGGCATTCTCGGTGAACCTGCGTTCCGCCTCGAAGGCTTCGGCCATGCGCTCCAGCCCGCCGTTCACCGCCTCGACCAGCGGGAGGATCTCGGTCGGCACTCGCGACGTTGAAAGCCTCGCCGCCGGTTTGAGGGGGCCGATCTGCCGGGCCTCGTTTGAAATCCTGGCGAGCGGACGCAGGCTCCACGAACTGACCATCCAGATCAGGATGAGTGCAGGCAGGCAAAATCCTGCCAGCACCAGGGCATCCTGGTAGGGCTCTTCGGCAGCCGATACGGGTTGGCCGGCATTCAGCCGGTCCATCAAGGACGAGACGCCCACCGCCACCACCAGGATCAACAACATGGCGGCGGTCAGCCGGCCCCGCAGCGTGCGCAGCCAGGTCACGCGGAGGTGTCGGCGCCGAGACTCAGCCGGTAGCCGATGCCGCGCAAGGTTTCGATCCTGACGCCGGCCTTCTGCAATGCGAGCTTTCTGCGGACGCGCGAAATAGTCGCCTCCAGCGCGTTCGCGGAGAAATCCTCGCCAAATCCGTAAAGCCGCTCGAGCAGTTGATCCCGCACCACGATGTTTGCAGCCTTCCTCAGCAACTCCTCGAACAGGGCCGCTTCCCGACGCGTCAGGTCCAGCGGTTCGTCGCGGACCTGTACAGTCCTGTTGACGGAATCGAGACAGACGTCACCGAACTGCAGCGATGGCGTCTCGCGCGCGCCAGGCCGCCGGAGCACGGCACGCAGACGCGCCTCGAATTCCATCAGGTCGAAAGGCTTCAGGATGTAATCGTCAGCGCCTTCATTGAGGCCGGTGACACGGTGACCGACAGCGTCCCGCGCGGTCAGGATCAGGGTTGGTAGCATGGCTCCCCGACTTGCGTCGCGCGCGCGCAGTACTCGCAGGACGTCCATGCCGTCCATATCCGGCAGGCCAAGATCCAGTACCATCGCATCGTATGACGCGCTGTCGAGTGCCGCGAGAGCATCCGCGCCGCTCCCAGCGGTATCGACGGCAAATCCCCGTTCGCGCAGGAACGCCGCGATCATACCTGTGAGAGACGTGTTGTCCTCGACGAGAAGAATTTTCACGACTGTGTTCGAGGGTTCATGGCTGCCAGCCTAAGCGGGCGAAACATCCGTAGGTCAAGCCGGATCTGCCGCAACCTTGTGGGAAATACTGCAACTCTCCCGGTTTCTGCCCCTAGTCGCATTCAATCTGACGGCAACCTGACGAGGTCCGATGGTGCACCAATTGCGGAAGTGCGGCCGTATCTGACAACCCGCTGACATAAAACGATGACATAAGTGTCTTGCAGCTGTCATCGTTTGTATGGTTTGGCCCGCTAAACAGCCGCGCCAGACGCCACACCACGCCCCGCGGAACGGAAACTCCATGCGCCAACCGACCCTCTTTGCTCTGTTCCTTGCGGAAGTGCTGGCGCCTGGAGCGGCCGCTCTGGCGCAGTCGGAGCCCTCGTCCCAGATCAGCCTGCCAGATGTGAACGTCGTCGCCAGTAGTCCTTTGCTCGGCTCGGGCATCGACCGCGACCAGATACCCGCCGCGACCAACGTGCTTGGCGAGAAGGATATCGACCGTACCGGCATACCCAGCCTGACGCAGGCGATCCTCGACAACATTCCGGGCGCCACGATCAACGACGTGGAAAGCAATCCTTTCCAGCCGGACATCCTGTTCCGCGGCTTCACCGCATCGCCCGTCGCAGGCACGTCCGAAGGCCTCGCGGTCTATGTCAACGGCATGCGCTTTAACGACGCGTTCGGCGACACCGTGAACTGGGACCTGATCCCGTCCGCCGCTATCGCCACGGTCAATGTCGAGGCTTCCAACCCGGTGTTCGGCCTCAACGCGCTCGGCGGTTCGGTCAACGTGCAGTTGAAGAACGGGTTTAATTTCCAGGGCGGCAATATCACCGGCTATTACGGCTCCTACAACCGCGATGCCGGTAACATCGAATACGGCCGGCAATTCGGCAGTTTCGCGATCTACGCGACCGGCGAAATAATCCACGATAACGGTTTTCGGCAGACCCAGTCTTCGAGCATCTACCGGTTGTACACCGATCTAGGATGGCGCAACGATGTCGCCGAACTCCATCTCAATGTGATCGCCGCGGATAATTCGCTCGGCAATCCGGGCGCCTCGCCGGTGCAGGCGCTGAACAGCGACATTGGCTATATCTTCACGGCGCCGAACACGGTGTACAACAAGTATGTCGCGGTCAATCTGAACGGCTCGTATCAGCTGAACGACAACACCACGCTGCAGGGGCTCGCGTATTTCCAGAACCTGACGCAGCGCGTGCCGAACGGCGCCACGGCCGAGGTCGGCACCTGCGACGCGCCTTACAGCACGAGCCTCCTGTGCAACGACGACGGCACGCCGGTAATCGGCCGCAACGGCGCGCCGGTTGCCGACTTTCTCAACGGTGGCGTCTATTCCGCACTGGTGTCGCAAGGGCTCGACAGCCATTATTACGGGGCGTCGGCGCAGGTTACCAACGAAGGCTCCGTTTTCGGCCTGCACAACCATGTCGTCGCGGGCGGGAGCTTCGACGGCTCGGACAGCGTGTTCAACGGATCGACCACGCTCGGCGGTTTCGATCCGATCACCCGCGAGTTCATCGGCCCCGGCGCGGTGCAGGACCAGCCCGACGAGGGCGTGAACCCGGTGAAGGTCGCCACCACCACGCGGTTCTACGGCGTCTTCGGGCAGGATATCCTCACCATCGCCCCAAAACTCGACCTCAGCCTCGCGGGCCGTTTCAACGACGCCGAAACCGACCTGCACGACAAGCTCGGCGGCCCGGTGGTCGGCAATCACAGCTACAACCGGTTCAATCCCAGCGCCGGCCTGACCTATCGCGTCAAACCGTGGCTGCAAATCTATGGCAGTTATTCAGAAGCCAACCGGGTACCGACGCCGCAGGAGCTGTCCTGCGCCAGTCCGGAAGTTCCGTGTTCGCTGCTCGCCTTCTTCGTGGGGGATCCCAACCTGAAACAGGTCGTCTCGCGCAGTTTCGAAGCCGGCGCACGCGGCACGGTCGCCGAATTCGAGGGCGGCAAACTTGGCTGGAACGCCGACTACTTCCACACCAAGGATCATGACGACCTGATCTACGAGACCACCACCTACAATCCGAATCTTGCCTTCTTCACCAATGCAGGATCGACCCTGCGCCAGGGTGTCGAAGCCAATCTGCGCTACGACACCCGGCGGCTGCACGCCTCGCTCGGCTACGCCTATACCGACGCCACCTTCCAGTCGCCGCTGCTGCTCGGCAGTGCCAGCAATCCCGCAGCCAACGCCGACGGCGAAGAGCAGGTCGTGCCGGGCGACCGCCTACCGGGAATTCCGCAACATCGCGGCACGATCGTCGTCGAATACAACCTTACCGACCGATGGATCGTCGGCGGCAACGCGATCCTGCAAAGCTCGCAGTTCCGCTTCGGCGACGAAGCCAACCTGACCAAGCCCGTGGGCGGCTACGCGTTGCTGAACCTCAACACGTCGTACCAGATCACCAGGAACATTTCGGTGTTCGGCATACTCAACAACGTCTTCGATCACCGTTACCAGACGTACGGGACGTTCGGCCCGATCGCGGACGTGCCGTGGCCGAACGTGCCGGGCGGTGTGACCGATCCGCGCACGGCGGTTCCCGGAACGCCCTTGACGGGGTATGGCGGGGTATGGGTTTCATTCTGATCACGCAGGAAGTTAAGCTGAGGCTAGCCCTTCTTTTCTGAGGAAAAGAAGCAAAAGACTTTTGGAATGCTGTCGCGGTTTTCTCCGGCGGGGTGTACCGAATAATCAGAACAAAGAACTGCTTGCCTACGATGATAACGGAGAGGCACCCATGTCGCACCTCGCGCGCGCCCGGCAATTGCTGGCGGCCGGGCGACCCGCCGAGGCCATCCCGCCGTTGCGGCAGGCGGCGCTGTCCGACCCGCTGAATGCGGCCACGCAGCACGATCTTGGTCTCGCCTGCCTCGAGGCCGGGCTGCTTGCCGAGGCGGTTGCGGCCTTGCGGCGGGCGGTCGCGATCAACCCGCGTTACGCCGATGCCTTTTTTCGCCTTGGCATGGCGCTGGAGAAGGCCGGCGCGGCGCGTGAGGCTATCGCCGCATATGATCGCGCGACGGGGCTGCTGCCGTCGCTGACCGAGGCGTGGTACCGCGCCGGCGCACTGGTATTCACGCTGGGCCATCGTGTAGAGGCGATCGGCTGTTTCAGGCGTGCGGCGACGACTGGCGGCAAGACCTCGTTCGGACGGCTTGCTGCGGTGCGCGTGCTGCTCGCCGAGGAGCGCGACGGGGAGGCCGAGAAGCGGTTGCGGCAGCTTCTGGCGCTCGACAGGTCGAACCCGATGGCGTTGGATCTGCTGGGCAATCTGCTGGCCGAGTCCGCGCGGTTCGACGAGGCGTGGCGGTGTTACGAGCAGGCGATCGCGGCGGCTCCGCTGATGGCGGGAAGTTACTACGACATGGTGCGCTGCCGGCGCCTGACCGAAGCGGACACGCCGTTGCGCGCAGCCATGCTCGGCGCGCTGTCCAGGCCCGGGCTCGAGCCGGAACAGGTGATGCGTCTGCATCTGGCGCTCGGCAAGGCGGCCGACGATGTCGCGGAGTACGACACGGCAATGCGGCATTTCGACGCCGCCGAACAGGTTCGGCGCAGCGTCTCGCCGTTCGATGCGGCGGCGTTCGCCGGCCAGGTGGACCGGCTGATATCGCTGTTCCCGGCCGGGCTCTTCTCGAAGCACGCCAGCACCGATGAACGGACACCCATACTGATCATAGGTATGCCGCGCTCCGGCACGACGCTCGTGGAGCAGATCATGTCCAGCCACCCTGGCGTTGTGCCCGGCGGCGAACTGAATTTCTGGAACGAGCGTGCCATCGCCTGGCTGCAATCCAATCCAGCCACGCCCGAAAGCGAATTCGTGCGGCGATCGGCCGCCGACTATCTCCGCCTGCTTAGCACCATCGGCCCCGGTGCCGCGCGGGTGACGGACAAGATGCCGTTCAACTTCCTCTGGGCCGGGCTGATCCACCTGGCTTTCCCGGCCGCGACGATCATCCATTGCCGGCGTAGCGCCATCGACACAGCGCTGTCGATCCATCAGACGAATTTCAACCGCCATGTCGCCTTCCCGGTCGGTGGGACGGACCTGGTGGCCTATTTTCGCGCCTACCGGCGCATAATCGAGCATTGGCGTGCAGTGCTGCCACCCGAAAGCTTTATCGAAGTCGATTACGAACGCCTCACTGCGGCACCGGAGCCCGAAATCCGCCGTCTCGTCGCGGCCTGCGGGCTCGCCTGGAACGATTCCTGCCTGCGGCCGGAGCGCAATGCGCGGCTGGTGAAGACACCAAGCCGCTGGCAGACGCGCCAGCCGATCTACCGGACCCAG